>JAOIQU010000016.1 GCA_028141885.1 Flavobacteriales bacterium
TGGCGGGCACTGCACAGGGAGCCGGCATCAAGTTTGAGGATTTGGCTTCTGGTACGTACACCTACGCGGTGTTGAACAACGGCAACTTCACTTGCGGTGCCCAAACTGGACAACACACTGTGGTACGTCCAACCGATTTGGAATTGGAAACCACGGTTCAAAACGATTGCGGTGAAGGCGGTTCCGTTCAAGCCAATGTGACCAATGCAACGTCTGACGTGACCTACACCTGGAACCACGGTCAGACGGGAGCTGAATTGACGCAACTGGCAAATGGCCGGTACACTGTGATCGCACAAGATGAAGCAGGTTGTGCAGACACTGCCACTGTGATGGTGGTGCGTGCGCCACAGGTTCAGGTTGCTTCTACCACTGGCTTGTGCGATGGCAGCACCGACATGCGCATTGACATCGATTCCAACAGCGATACAGCCGTTTGGAACATCAAGTTGAACGATGCCTTGGGCAACCCCCAGGGAACGGCCTTGAATGTGACCGCACCATTTTCATTCAACGTGGTTGCCGCTGGCACGTACAACGTGCAGGTGATACCCTTGAACGGGTTGGGTTGTGGCATCCAAACGCACGAAGCCGTCGTGACGCCAGCGTCGAACTTGGCAGTGACTGCAAACGCCACCCAAATGACATGTGGTGACGTGGATGCGGGCGCCATCGAGTTGAACATCACCGGCGCGTACGGTGACGCACAAGTGGCATGGGAGCACGGCGCTGAAGGCGCGACTTTGACCGAGTTGGCTGGCGGCGACTACCGCGCTATGGTGACCGACGAAAACGGTTGCACTCAAGACGTCGAGGTGTCTTTGAACGAGAGCCCCACGGTGATCGCCGACTTCACGGCCCCCACCACGGGTTTGACTGCCGATGCCGGCAACGACGGTTTCACCGTGATGTTCACCAACACTTCTGAGGGCAACTTCACTGAACAAACGTGGACGTTCGTGCACGCCGGTGAGGAGAGCCAGAACTTCCACGAGGCGTTCACCTTCGAAGCCGCTGGTGCTTACGATGTGATGTTGGAAGTGCGCAACGACCAATGTGCGGACATCGTTCGCAAGCGTGTGGTGGTTGAAGGCAACGCCACTGAAAGCCACGAGGAAACGTTGGAGGACGTGGTCTCAGGTGTGGAGGAAGAGATCGTCTTCAACACGAACAATCCAGTGATGACTTCAGAAGGATGGATGATTGATTTGGGCACAGAGGGTGAAGGCATGACCATGATGGCTTACGACTTGACAGGACGCCAGTTGTGCAACGCCAATGCAGCCAACGGCGGCGGCCAGATCTTCATCGAGAACAACCAATGGCCCAGCGTGGTGTTGCTGCGTTTGGTTCACGAACCAACGAACACCA
The DNA here is from genome assembly GCA_028141885.1 of Flavobacteriales bacterium. Next base: position 1,372 of record JAOIQU010000016.1, read on the forward strand.
TGCGCACTTGGAAAATGGTTCGATAAGGACGTGCACAGGAAGGTGAGAATGCCGAACTTCGCATCATGAAGATTGGTGTTGTCACCTTCCCCGGCTCCAACTGCGACATGGATATGGTCCATGCGCTGAGCCAAGACCTCGGCTTCAACGTGGTGCAACTCTGGCACAAAGACAGAGATTTGCAAGGCGTTGAAGCCGTTGTGCTTCCCGGCGGTTTCAGCTACGGAGACTACCTCCGCAGTGGCGCCATCGCCCGCTTCTCTCCCATCATGGAAGAGGTCGTCTCATTCGCCCATGGAGGCGGACGCGTCATGGGGGTCTGCAATGGATTTCAAATCCTTTGCGAGGCAGGCCTGTTGCCCGGTACACTCCGACACAACGAAAGCAGAAAGTTTATCTGTCGGAACGTGCTCCTCAAGCCCGTGTCTCGCACCGCGGCCGTGTCTGCAGGTTGCGACACGGAAACGCCACTCGTGATTCCCATCGCCCACGGTGAAGGCAATTACTTCATTGGTGACGATGGTTTGAAAAGCCTTCAAGACAACGACCAAATCCTGTTCCAATACTGTGACGAGCAAGGCAACGTCAACGCCATGAGCAATCCCAATGGCGCCCTCCTCAACATCGCGGGGGTTTGCAATGAAGGGAAGAATGTCTTTGGCATGATGCCCCACCCAGAACGCGCTTGCAGCGACGATCTTGCCAACGCCGATGGTCGCGCGATTCTGCAGGGATTGGCCGAGCAGGTGCTCGCCTGACCAACCTCCACAAAACTGATGATCAAGACGGTCTTGGCGTCTTTTGGGGTGAAAGGAAACCTCAAGGGGTTAGATTTGTTACTTCCCCTCAACCCCTTGATCGCCAAACAATGGACGCTTACGCCGCCGGCCCTTTCCTCTCGCAGATTGAACATCCTGCGGACCTTCGGGCCAAATTCAAGCCTGAGGACTTGCAACAAGTTTCTGACGAGTTGCGGCAATTCATCGTCGATGTTGTTTCGGAAAAAGGCGGCCACTTCGGGGCAAGTTTGGGGGTGGTGGAGCTCACCGTGGCTTTGCACTACGCCTTCAACACACCAGAAGACCAAATCGTTTGGGACGTGGGGCACCAAGCTTATGGACATAAGATCCTGACGGGACGCCGCGAGCGATTCCACACGAACAGACAATACCAAGGGCTGAGTGGATTCCCCAAGAGAAGCGAGAGCGAGTACGACACCTTCGGCGTGGGGCACAGCAGCACAAGTGTCAGTGCAGCCCTGGGCATGGCTGTGGGCAGCCGACACAACGGAAAACGCGACGTGCAACACGTGGCCGTCATTGGTGATGGTGCGATGACGGCGGGATTGGCCTTCGAAGGATTGAATCACGGCGGTGTGGAAGACACCAACATGCTGGTCATTCTCAACGACAATTGCATGTCGATCGACCCCAACGTCGGGGCGTTGAAGGAGTACCTGACCGACATCACCACCTCGCACACTTACAACAAAGTGAAGGATGAGGTTTGGGAACTGTTGGGAAGAATCAGCAAGTTTGGGCCCAATGCGCAAGCCATTGCCCAAAAAGTCGAAAATGCGATTAAGAGCGCGGTCCTGAAGCAAAGCAACCTGTTTGAATCGCTGAACTTCCGGTACTTCGGTCCGGTCGACGGACACGACGTCGAATACTTGTCCAAGGTGCTCGAAGATTTGAAGGACATCCCCGGTCCCAAACTCCTCCACGTGGTGACGCGTAAGGGCGCGGGATATGCTCCCTCCGAAGAAGGAAGCGCGACCATTTGGCACGCGCCAGGGCTGTTCAACAAAGAAACAGGCGAGATCCTCAAAGGCTCGGACAGCACGCCCAAACCTCCCAAGTTCCAGGATGTGTTTGGCCACAGCATCATCGAATTGGCCAAGGCCGACCGACGCATTGTCGGCGTCACCCCGGCCATGCCTTCAGGATGCAGCTTGAAGTACATGATGCAAGAGATGCCCGACCGGGCGTTTGACGTGGGCATTGCCGAGCAGCACGCTGTGACGTTCAGCGCGGGCATGGCCACCCGTGGCCTCGTGCCCTTCTGCAACATTTACTCGAGCTTCATGCAACGGGCGTACGACCAGGTCATCCATGACGTGGCCATCCAAAATCTGCACGTGGTGTTCTGTCTGGATCGCGGTGGTTTGGTGGGTGCAGACGGTCCCACGCACCATGGTGCCTACGATATGGCCTACATGCGTTGCATTCCCAATCTCGTGGTGAGCGCTCCGATGGACGAGCAAGAATTGCGGAATCTCATGTACACGGCTTCGCAAAAGCACGACGGACCCTTTGTGATTCGCTACCCACGTGGAACCGGGTCCATGGTCGAATGGCAAACGCCATTTGAAGCCGTTGAGATCGGTCGAGGTCGGCGCTTGCGCAACGGAGAAGACATCGCCCTTCTCAGCATCGGTGCCATCGGCACAGAAGTGTCCAAGGCTGCCGACGCACTGGCCAAGCGTGGCGTCAATCCCGCCCATTACGACATGCGCTTCGTCAAGCCATTGGACGAAACCATGCTTCACGAAGTGTTCAGTCGTTTCAAAGATGTCATCACCATCGAAGACGGATGCGTGCAAGGCGGCATGGGCAGTGCCGTGGCCGAATGGGCCATGGAACAGGGGTATGCCTCACGCGTTGCGCGACTCGGGGTGCCTGACCGCTACATCGAACACGGCACACAGGCCCAACTCTACAAAGAATGCGGGTACGACGCGGATGCCATTACCGACAAGGCCGTTGAAATGTGCGAAGCACGCGCGGCCAAGTCCTCCGATTCCGGCATGCGAATTGCCTGATTCAGTCCTTTCTCGCGAGGTTCCCGTGACGTAGTTTCGGGAGATGGAAGAACCCATTGTCAACCGCGTTGAAGAGAGTGGCCTGATTCAAGTCGATTTGGGGAAACTTCTGACGCCACGACCAACGGCATCCGTGGATTTGTCCGAGTGGCTCGACCAGGGCATCGTGCTTCGAGAAAAAGCCTTTCGTCAGCAGGTTGCCGAGTGGGACGCTTCCCAGCTTGAAGGTCACGTTGTGGCCATGCACTGCAGCTCCGATGCAATCCTTCCCGATTGGGCGTGGATGCTCGTGGCGGCCAAACTGCAGTCCCTTGACACGTTCTCGCTTGTGGGTTCGCTCAACGAAGCCCAAACCCACGCATGGAGACTCGCCGTTCAATCCGTCGAACTCGACACCTACCGCGACCAAAGGGTCATCGTGAAAGGGTGTGCCACTGCAGGTGGGCCTGCCACACTCGTCGCCTTCACCCAGCACATCGGAACCGTGGTGCGCAGCCTCATGTTTGGCGAGGCGTGCAGCGCAGTCCCCCTGGTCAAGAATCCCAAGAAATGATCACCCCTCCCTCCGACAAGAAACTGTTTTTGGTGGACGCTTACGCCCTAATTTTTCGGGCGTATTACGCGTTCATCAAAAATCCACGCATCAACACCAAAGGCATGAACACGTCGGCGGTGTTTGGCTTCACAAACGCCCTGATGGAGGTCATTCGCTCGGAAAAACCCACGCACTTGGCCGTGGTGTTTGACCCCCCCGGCCCCACGCTGAGAAGCGAACAATTCGAGGCCTACAAGGCCAACCGCGACGAAACGCCAGAAGACATCAAGCTGAGCGTGCCTTGGATTGTGCGAATCCTCGAAGGCATGCGCATTCCGGTGCTTCAAGCGCCCGGATATGAGGCCGACGACTTGATCGGATGTTTGGCCAAACGCGCCGAAAAGGAGGGCTTCGATGTCTTCATGATGACGCCAGACAAAGATTTTGCCCAGTTGGTGAGCGACAAAATCCGGATGTTTCGCCCTGGGCGTGGCGGAAACCCGGCAAGCGTTTGGGGCCCTGAAGAGGTGAAAGAACGGTACGGCCTCGAGCGCCCTGAACAAGTCATTGACTTGCTTGGCCTGATGGGCGACTCTGCGGACAACATTCCTGGGGTCCCCGGGGTGGGAGAAAAAACCGCCATCAAGTTTTTGCAAGCTTATGGGTCCATGGAAGGGCTTTACGAGCACGTCGACGAGCTCAAAGGCAAAATGAAGGAGAAGGTGGAAGCCAACAAAGAACTCGCCTTTTTGAGCCGGGAATTGGCCACGATTGTGGTGGACATTGATTTTGCCGAAGATTTCGCCGCCATGGCCATGGAGCCCGCCGATGCCAGCGCGCTGGCGCCCGTGCTGGAAGAACTCGAATTCCGCACCTTGGCCAAGCGGTTGCTCGGCGAGGCCTTCACCGCGGCCCCTTCACGACCCGCCTCGACTTCGGTGGCTTCGGCGGCGGCGACGGCAGCAGCTTCGGATTCCAGCGACGACGGCCAACTCAGCATGTTCGACGCCGCTTTGGACGTCGCGCCTGCAGTGTCGACCCTTGATGCCTTGGACAAGGAAGCGTCCAACTATGCCCTCGTGGACGACCCGTCGGCCATGAACGACTTGGTGACTGCGTTGCGCAAGGCGGGTCGATTTGCGTTTGACACAGAAACCTCTGGATTGAATGCCATGGCGGCCTCCCTTGTGGGGATGTCGTTCAGCGCAGAATCAGGCACCGGAAGCTACGTGCCCGTACATGGCCGTTCGTGGGAAGACATCCGCAATGTGTTCCAACCCTTGTTGGAAGATCCCGAAGTCACCATCGTGGGACAGAACCTCAAGTTTGATGGCAAAATCATGGCGAGACATGGTGTGGATTTGACCCGAGCAAAGCTCGAAGACACCATGGTGGCGCACTACCTCCTGGAGCCCGACCAGCCCCACGGGATGGATGCGCTGGCGCAGGTATTTTTGGGCTACCAGTGCATCCCCATCACCGATTTGATTGGGAAGAAAGGCAAGAACCAAAAATCCATGGCCGACCTGCCACCGGAAGACGTGGTTGACTACGCATGTGAGGACGCGGATGTGACGTTGCGTTTGGCGGATGTACTCATGCCCAAACTTGCCGAAGAAGGCCTCGACGGCCTGTTCCGCGACATTGAAATGCCCCTTTTGTCCGTGTTGATGCACATGGAAATGGAAGGAGTCGCACTTGACACCAACCACCTGTCCCAATTCAGCGCCACGCTTGCCGAAAACCTTGACGCGCTTCAGACGTCCATCCAAGGCCATGCCGGCATTCCATTCAACGTGGACTCTCCCAAGCAGCTGGGTGAAGTGCTTTTTGAGCACTTGGAGATCCCCGCCAAGGTGAAGAAAACCAAGACGGGCCAATACCCCACGAGTGAAGCAGTCCTGAGCAAACTCAAAGACAAGCACCACATTGTGGCCGAGGTGTTGGAGTACCGAAAGTTGAAAAAACTGAGGTCCACCTACGTCGAGCCTTTGCCCGCACTGATTCTCGAGGAAACAGGACGGGTGCACACCACGTACATGCAAGTCGTCGCCGCCACAGGCCGATTGAGCAGCAAGGACCCCAACCTTCAGAACATTCCCATTCGCACAGAACAAGGCCGCGAGATCCGAAAAGCCTTCGTGCCTCGTGACCAAGACCACGTGCTTGTTGCCGCCGATTACAGCCAGGTGGAATTGCGCATCGCCGCTGCCATGAGCAAAGAACGAGGACTCATTGAGGCCTTCCAGAAAGGGGAAGACATCCACGCCGCCACGGCAGCAAAGGTGTTTGGGGTGGCGCTTGAAGACGTCACGCGCGAACAGCGGAGCCAGGCGAAAGCGGTCAATTTTGGAATCCTTTACGGGCAAGGCGCCTTTGGTCTTGCCGAAACCCTGGGGATTTCGCGGAAGGAAGCCAAGAGCATCATCGACGCGTACCACGCGCAATTCGCTGGCCTTGAAGCCTTCACCCAAACCTGCGTGGCAGAAGCACGAGAATCAGGCATGGCCAAAACCCTGTTGGGCAGACGCAGGCCCCTCGCCGACATCCACAGCAACAATGCCGTTGTTCGCGCCTTTGCAGAGCGTAATGCCGTCAACACGCCCATCCAGGGATCTGCTGCCGACATCATCAAGTTGGCCATGATTGACGTGGCGAGAGAAATGCGCGGGATGAAGAGCCGTCTGATCATGCAGGTCCATGACGAATTGGTGGTGGATGCCGCCGTGAGTGAACTCGATGAAGTGAAGGGGCTGCTCGTGCGCTGCATGGAGCGCGCCGTCAAACTTGACGTTCCCCTTGAAGTTGAAGTCTCCCACGGCCAAAACTGGCTCGAGGCTCACTGACCTTCACCCTTGCTTGGTACACAAGTCGACGTGCAGAACTTTTCTGCCCGAAGTCCCGTATGCACTTGAAGCAACCACAATTTCGTATCAACCCCAAATCGCATGAAGAAGCTCCGCAATTCCCTGTTTCTCAGTTTGGCCGCAAGTGCGCTTGTTTTGGCCAGCTGTGGTGGCCCCACAGGCCCAACCACTTCTGGAGACGCCCTCACTGAAGGCGCCTCCGTGTCTCAACGCACCAAGCGTTTGAAGAAAATTTTCCGTGCCGCTCCAACCCCTATGGAGACTGCACGTTTGGTGCAAAAGACCGGCGCCACCTTTTCCACGGACCACCTCCACTCCGCCATGGCGGCTTCGAATTACGTCACTTCGGATCGACAGGCCATCAACCTTGGTGTGTACGGTGCCGACTTGAGCTACGCCACCATTTTCGAAGAAAATGCCGTATCCCTCACTTACCTGGAGGTGGTTAAGAGCCTCGCCCGCGAACTGGGTGTGGGTGACGTGATTGGCGATGACATGCTTACACGCGCAGAAGCCAATCGCGCACGTCAAGATTCCCTCGTGGCCATCGTTTCGGAGGCTTTCTTCAACCTCAATGAAAAGTTGAAGTCCAACGGGCAAGAAGATTTGAGTGGCATGCTCGTGGCCGCCGGATGGGTGGAAAGCCTCTACCTCGCCACGCGCCATTCAGACAAAGCCAATGAAGCGCTCCGCCAACGCATTGCAGAGCAGAAACTCGTCATGGAAGACGTCATGGACCTGGTGACAAGTTACCAGCAGTCTCCGGAATTGCAAGGCGTGGTCGATGTCCTTCAGCCTGTGGTCGCCGCGTTTGATGCGGTGACCAAAGAAGAAGCCAAAAACGAAATCAGCAAAAGCGGTGGTGCCATCGTCATTGGTGGTGGACCTCGCTACACGGCAAGTGAAGAAGTTTTGGTCCAAATCACCGACGCAGTCACCACTGCACGTAACCAACTCGTGAAATGAGCGTAAAGTCCATCCACATGAAGCACACAACCCTCCTGTTGGCCTTGGCGACCATGTTTGCCATTCAATCGCAAGCCCAGTGCCGGAATTTCACGAAGAAGAATTGCTTGCCCGCACTCGATGGATACGTCCAAAACGACAATTACAACTCTGCCGTGCTCATCCCCGGGGATGAGGCAGAGCTCGAGTTGACCTTTTTGGGAGACACCGATTACCGTGTGGCGGTTTGTGCTCACCCCGTGCTCGGTGCCGTTGAGTTCGACGTGCTCGACCAAGACAACATTCGTCTCTGGAGCAATTCAGAAGGCGCGGATCATTTGGACTTTCGCATGGAAAATGCACAACGCCTTCGTTTCCGAGTCAAGGTCCCCGAGACTGAAGCCGCCATCTTGCATGAGGGCTGCGTCTCCATCCTTGTTGGAAGCAAAGATTGACCCTTCCCTCCTAACCACCTGCAAAAGAAAAGCCCGCTGACGCGGGCTTTTTTCATGGGTCATGCGGCCGATCCTGAAGTTCAATGAATCACCCAGCGCCAAGTGCGATGAGCTTGTCCAGCCGTGTTCAGTTGAATGAAATACACCCCTGGTGCGCGGGGTGCTGAAAGCGACCATTCGTGCTCGCCGCGTCCCAGCCAATGCCCTTGCTCCTCGATCAGTCTGCCCGCTGCATCACGAACGGTCAATTGGGCGTCACCATCCGTGAGGGTTGAGAATGCCAACTGGGAACGCTCTGTGGCTGGGTTGGGCATCAGCCGCCATGCCTTCACAAGGTCGTGATTCAATTCTGACAGTTCCGTGGTGCCCAAAGAGTATATGTTGATGTTGTCCAGGTACACGTTGTTGCCCAATCGGCCCTCAAACTCGAATTGCACCCTGAAGAACTCTGTCAAATACACCTCTTGGTCCAACACGATGGAGGAGGAAGCCCAATCCTCGGGTCCCGATGGCGTCCATGGGAAGGGCGTCGGAGTTGAGGTAGGCAAGCTCGTGAATCCACGGTGCATTTTGCGCAGATCCCAATCCCCGCCGCAATCGCCTGAGACGCTGATTCGCAGGCGGTCGTCCGTTTCCGCATTGGCCCCGCTGCCCTTGTGAACATACGACCAGGCATAGCTCACGTAAACTTCATCCGCTTCAGACACGTCGATTGTGGACGAGCGCAACAAGTCTGTGTTTCCTTCCACAGAGTTGGAGTAATTGGCCAAAAACAAACTGCGTTCACCTGCAGCCGAGGCGGCATCCGTGACTTCCCAAGTTCCGTCGCCCAGCACGTCGAGGGTGCTCCAACCTTCAGAAGGGTACTGACCCATTTCAAAACCCAGCTCCAGCGGCAGGTCGAGCTCGCCCGCGTCCATCACGTACACCGCTTGATTCAGGGTTGTGGACACCTCGTCGATGCCATTGCCCACAGTCAGCGTCACGTCATACACTCCGGGTTCGTTGTACACGTGATACAACTCATCGGCGCCGTCCTCGGATTGCCCCGAGAAGGAAGTTCCGTCTCCAAACTCCCATGACCACGACGTGGGGCTGTGAAAGCTGGCATCTGTGAATCGGACGCTGTCGCCAAGACAAATGGTCTTGCGATCGACGTCAAAGGACGCTTCGCACAAAATGTCAGCCCCTGCCACGCCTGTCGCATCGAGGTTTGAAGCTGACGAGAGTTGATTTCGTTGGGCGACCGAGGAGAGCGCTGCGGCGCGCATGCGATCCTTTTGGCCCAACGTAAACATGCGTCCACAATAGCTGTAGTCCATGTAGTTCTGGACGTTGTCCAACGAGCCACACGTGGTGCCTTCCAAATCGCAGGAGGTCCAGCCCACTGTGTTGGGGGTGTCGTCCACCAAATCGTCTTGTTCGCAGTTTTCAGCAAGTCCTGGATTGTTGCTGTTGCCCCAAGGGTGGCGCAAATTCAACCAGTGACCCACCTCGTGCGTCAACGTTCTTGATCGATACGCGTTGGAGGTGCCGATTGACCCCGTGTAACTGTGCTGAATCACAATCCCATCTTCTTCAGGTGCTCCCGCAACCCATTGTGGGTATTGGGTGTACCCTGCCGCGCCTGCCGCGTCCTCGCAAACCCATACGTTGAGGTATTTGTTGCGCGGCCACTGGATGAGTTGCTTCATCTCCGAATCTCCGGCATAGGTCAACTCGCTCACCACTCGGTTGATGCCAGGGTGGCAATTCCCTTGCGGATCCCGCTGGGCGAGCCTGAATTCAATTTCGATGTCGGCCACGAGATCTTCGAATTCAGGAATGACGTCGCCAATGTTGTCGTTCAATGCCCGCATGTTGGTGTTGAGCACATCGACGGCATCGTGGATTTGGGCGTTGCTGATGTTCTCAGGGCCGTTGAAATGGATGATGTGGAACACGATGGGAATGATCAACACCTCTGCACGTGACTCAACGCGAGCTGCGTTTTGGGTTTCTGCCTCCAGCTGGGCTTCCGCGGCAGAAGACAACGCGCGCAACTCGGGGCGGCTCAAAAAGAGCGCCCGGCCCGCATCGTGAAGGCCACAAGGATTCGAGTGGTCATGTTCCTGATGCTGACCCAACGTCGAGACCGACGTGAGCGCAAAAAAAATCGCCACAAGGGCTGGGAGAGAGAGGGTTGGTTTCATCAAACGTTCAGTTGAACTTTCTTGCAGGGCCGACAAGATACAGCCAGCAAGAGAGGAACAGGCCAAACGCCCTTCAGGTTGCGTCGTTACGGCCGCGAATCGCCTTGATGGGCCTCCAGTCGTAACCCAATATTGGCCACTGCCGGAATGGGGTCGTGCCTCATCCCGTGCCGGACCTCCAGCCCATAACGACCGCGAAGGGGGAATTGAATGCCCGATTGAAGCAGAAAGCGGTGGTCGACCAGGTCGCCAAAACCACTTCCGCGCCACTCTCCCCTTTCATTGGCCAGTGTGCATTCCACAGTGTCCATACGCGATCTCCCGTTGGGGTAACGGTAAGTGAGAAACACGTACAAGTTGGAATACGGATAGGTTTGATCGTGTCGAATGTCCAGGAGCAAATCTTGGCGCTGCAGCGTGTCCTGAACGTCCCAATGAAACAGCAAGCGCTCCTCGCTGAACCATCCGTCCATGGAAACTTCTTTCGACACGGCCATCAATGGGGGCTCCCCGCAACTTGCGAGTGCCGTGGCCATCAAAAGCGTCCAGATCCAGGGCTTCAAAAGGCCGTCGGTTTGTTGCCTCCACCCTGGCCCTTGCCTCCCCTTCTGCGGTTGCGGCTGCGCCCACGGCTTGGCTTTTTACCCTCAGACGTTGCGCCCTTGGCGGAGTCTTTGGGACCCTGTTTGGCGCCCTGCTTCGAAGCATTTGAGGGCTTGCCTCGACGCTTGCCTCGACGCATTTTGCGTTTGGCCTCGTCAAAGCGGGTCAAACTCTCTTGACCCACCACGTTGCCAAACGTCGCATCGACCTCCTCCGGTTCTTCCTCGAGCTCATAAGCAGCCAGTGAACTGACCACATCTCCTTTGGCCGAAGCGGCAATCAAGTCGTTGGCATCCTCCACGTTCATTGCAATGGGCGATGCCCCAGGCTCACCCAGCTGCAAGAAGTACACCAACCGTTTGAAGATGTCCATTTTGAACACCACGGCTTTGCCCTTGGGCGTGCGGATTTTCGCGTTGGGAGAAGGGAATTCCTTGACGGCCTCGACGTATTGGTCCAGCTCAAAATTGAGGCAGCACTTCAGTTTCCCGCATTGTCCCGCCAACTTCCCAGGGTTGAGTGAGAGTTGCTGGTAACGCGCGGCGCCTGTGCTGACCGACCGGAAATCCTTCAGCCAGGAGGTGCAACACAACTCCCGGCCGCAAACGCCGATGCCGCCCACGCGAGCGGCTTCCTGACGGGCACCGATTTGACGCATGTCCACGCGGATGTCAAAGGTGCTTGCGAGCTCGCGGACCAGGTCGCGGAAATCGACCCTTTGTTCAGCGGTGTAGTAGAACGTCGCACGGGCGTTGTCGCCCTGGAATTCCACGTCCGTCAATTTCATGGAGATGCCGAGACGCTGGATGATCTGGCGCGATTCCCTCAAGGTGTCTTCCTCGCGTTGACGGGCTGTGTGCCAAAGGGCGATGTCCTCGGCTGTGGCCTTGCGGGCGATTCGCTTCAGCTCATGGTCGTCTTTGACCTTGCGGAGCTTCATTTGGCTTTTCACCAATTCTCCCTTCAAACTCACCACGCCCACGTCGTGACCCGGCTGCGAATCCACCACAACCACGTCGCCCACATGCACAGACACTGCCCCGGGGCAACGCACGTAGAGTTTCCGGTTGTTTTTGAATCGCAACTCCACCACGTCGTAGGGAGAACTTCCATCGGGAAGGGGAATGCCTTCAAGCCAGTCAAACACGGTCATAGAACCGCATCCACATGAGCCACAACGGCCGTTGTTCTTGCATCCTCTTGGCAAACCATCTGCCCCCTTGCTGCACGTTGCACATCCCATGGTCCGAAGGTAATGCCGGAATGTCAATCGACGCTTGCCGGCGTGCGCAACAATCGGTGCACGCGCAAGCTCAAATCGACGAAGACCAGTTTGCCGTTGACATTGCCTGCGACGTCTCCATGGGCATCTTCAAGCGCCTGCCTCAAATCGAGGACGTTGTCATGGTGGATGAACTTGCTGAATTTGGCCAAAAACGCCTGTTCTGGTTGGGTCAAACGCACCAGTGTCTCCGCCCCAAAATAGCCCACAATGCTCTGCCTCACCAAGTGCAAGGCGTAGTGCAAAAACCGTTTCTGGCCTTCCCGACCCAGCGACGCGAAGGCCTCCGAACCTTCCACCATCGCGCGGCCATCTCTCGACCAACACGCACGCATCCAAGCGGAGAAACGGTCGAGGTCGGGCTGGTTTTCGCCAGCGCGCGCCATGCGCAAGGCCTGGGCCACATTTCCGTCCGTGACGTGGGCCAAACTCTGCGCCAACGCCATGTCCATGCCCCAGTGTGCTGACAATCCCTGGACCGCCTCTTCCGTGCTCAGGGACGGCACGTGGATTCGCTGAACACGAGAGCGGATGGTCGTCAACAGCCGGTCGGGATGTTCGGTGACAAACAGCATGACGGTTTGGTCGGTGGGCTCCTCCATCAATTTGAGGAACTTGTTTGCGGTGTCCACCCGCATCATCTCAGGCAGCCAGCAAATCCAAATTTTCCACCCCCCGTGAAAGGCCTTCAGTCCGAGCTTTCGGTTGACTTCCAGTGCCTCGTCCACAGAGATGAAGAGTTGTTTGCGGTCGGCCCCAAGGCGCTCGAGCCAATCCTCAACGCCCAAATAGGCACCCTCGATCATGGCTTCCCGCCACGTGCCCTGATACGGTTCGGAGGTGGCTTTTTCCTGACCGTCGGCCTTGAAAAAGGGAAAGCACCAGTGCACATCGGGGTGTTGCACTTTGGCGTGGGCCTTGCAAGACGTGCATTCGCCGCAACTGTCTTCCTCCGAGGGCTGCTCGCACGTGAGGTATTGCGCGTGGGCTCGTGCCAACGCCAGCGCGCCAGCCCCTTCCCTGCCTTCAAACAATTGGGCATGTGCGACGCGACCAGAACGGACCGATTCACGCAGTTTGGACCCCAAGGCCTCGTGACCAATCACATCTGCGTAGCGCATGATTCGAAGGTAGTCAGAATCGCGTCGAGAGCGTCACACGGAGGTTCCGACCTGGGGCAGACATGCCTGACCCAAACGTGCGGTAATGCACGTCCAGGAGATTCAGCGCCGACACGCGAAATTCCAAGTCGTCTGTCACACGAATGGTGCCTTCCACATTGAACGTGGCCCATCTTGGAGTGCCCTCAGGCAACGCCTCTTGAAGGTTGTCAGTAGCGCCAGGACCATAAGCGTCAGCGCGTTTGGCCAAAGCGTACTGCATGGAGGCCGACCAACGCGTCCAAGACCCCTTGCGAGACAACTCCACCACCCCAAACGTTGGAGGAATGTGCGACAGAGAAGTCGACGAGTCGAGGCTGTTTCCCTTCGTCCAATTGATCACGCTCCGAAGTGAGGTCTTGGGCCATAGTTTGCCCGTGACTTCCAACCTGGCGCCCCGCACCCATGCCCGATCCACATTCTGGTTCATTTGGATGCGTGCCGTGTCTCCATCGATGATCAAAGTCGTGTCCCCATTCAACGTCGCGTTGACCTGAACAATGGCGTCATTCCACAAGCTTCCGAAGGCAGCCGCTTGAACGCGAAGGACGTCTGAATTGGGTTTCAGCGACCACGTCAGATCTTGCTCTGCGGTGGTCAGATATTCAGGCGCCAAATCCACATTGGGCACAAGGACAAATCCGTTCTTCTCGCGAACCTTCCCCACGTCGTCGACGTTGGGATGACGAAATCCCGTGGCCACAGAACTCAGGCTGGCCCAATGCGGAGACCACCGAGCAGACCAGGATGCGTTGCCTGTCAACGCGCCCCCTGATTGATCGAATTGCTGGGTGGGCAATCGCATCCACGTTGAATCTTCAAAGGTGGCACGCACAGCGGCATGGCTGTACCTCAATCCCGCACGCAACGTCCGCTGGCCCCAACTCCGACGGGCAGCACCAAACGCCCCAAACGTCCCCATGGTCGACCCTCCGTCTGCATAGCGGGTCCAATCAGGGGCGGTCCGCCCTGTTTCAATGTCCATGCCTGTGGCTGTGGATTCCACGTCGTTCCATTGGGCATCCAAACCGGACTCCCAATGCCATTCGCCGCGATGACCGCGTAAAACAGAATTCAGTCCCCACACGTCCAGATTCTCCAACTGGGTGACACGCCAATCCTGACCAAAACGGCGCTTGATCCGCGATTCTTGGATCTTTTGGAAACTCGCGGTGGTCGCCCATATGGGGCCTCTTGGCAACGGAAACACGGTCGTCGCCGCCACAAGCGTGCGCTCCTGTGGGCCGTAAAACCACTCAGCCCATTTGGGCAGTCCGTTCACCTCGTCGTTGTAAGTGTCAAACCGGGGCACATCAGATGTGGTACTGTGCTGCACATTCAAGTCCACGTGGCCGGACGACAGGCGCACGCGCATTCGTTGTTGGAGGTCCCACTGGTCGTAACCCGTCGGCACCTGAACCTTTGGGTTTGGATTGGAAATCAACGTGTCGCGACCCTCCATGCGTTCGACCACAAACGGAACCAAGCCCCACGTGCTGTCGCCGTGTGTTCGGTTGGCTCCCATGCGCAAATCCCCAAACGACCGACGCGACACGCTTGTCAGCGATGTCCAACGGGACTGTTTCATTTCGACGTGGGCGTGTCCTGCCCACCCCCCATTGACCGTCGACATTTGTCCCACAACTTGACCGTCCACTTCAAATCCCCCCTGACTGAACGCCGGGCGGCGGGTCAAAAAATGAACCACACCACCGAGGGCATCACTGCCATACATCACGCTGCTCGGACCCATGACCACCTGCGTTTGTGCGATGGCAAACGGATCCAGAGTTCCTGCATTTTGAAGGTGGCCAGATCGATAGATTGCGTTGTTCATGCGCACGCCGTCAACCACCAGCAACACGCGATTGGCCTCAAAGCCTCGTAGGACCGGGCTGATCCCGCCTTGTTGGCTCATCTGCAAATGAACTTGTCCTGAGTTTTGGAGCAAATCGCCTGTGGTTTCAACCGTGACGACGGGTGATTTCACCGCCATTCGGTCCAATTGAGATACGCTGGCCATCATCAACGCTCCTGACACTTCAGCATTGGATTGAACCACGACCTCCTCAATTTCAAAGGTTGTGGGCACCAACTCGACGTTGAGCAACGTTTGCGCACCAGGAACAACGGTGAGCATCTCGTAACCCATGGATTGGATTCGCAACGTGTCGTTGGCGCCCCACACCGACAGCGACACTTGTCCTTGGGCATTGGCGACCGCAGCTTGACCTGTGTTGGTGTTGAGAACGGTTGCAAAGGGAACAGGTGCGCCATTGCTTTGAATCACCAGTTGCGGTGGTGTTGTGATCGACTCCGTTGAAGCCTCCGTCCGTTGCTTGACAGGCGCCTTCGACCCTGTCGACGGTTGCTGAGCGTAGGCCCCATTCGCCCATGCGAAACACAGGTAGGCAAGCACCAGCGTGGCTGGGACCAGCCGTTCATGCAAATAGGGCTTCCAAAACATCGTAGCTCTTCAATTCTCTCGATTTTCCCAATTGCGCCTGCACAAATCGGTGGGCACCCAGGACGAGTGCTTTTCGCCGATCGCGAGGCCAATTCAAGCGGTGCACAGCACCAAACTCCATGCCAACAATCTCTCTCATGCCCTTGACCGTGGCGGCATCCATGGCCGTTTTGGGGGCCAATTCCTCAGGCACGTATTCCCCCGTCGCAATGTCGAAGGGCGATTCGTTCGTTGGCGGTTCTTCCGGCAACAACCCCAAAGCCGAAACGAAATCAGCCATGAACTTGACATGAATCCACTGGATTTCTGCAGCCGTCTCCAGCCAGTCTGCCGCTTGACGGGCCAGATGAAACACCTCAGGCGCTGGTGCACCCTCCTCCAAGCTCGTCGAAAGCACCTCGGCGATGAAAAATCCAACAGCAGAACGGGCAGGTTCGCGTCGATACGCCAACTGAGGTGCCCCCCGCTTCCAATCCCTGCCTGACCAAAGCCCGCCGCTTTTGGGTTGACGCAAATCCACCACCTCCACAATGGCCATCGGATGCCACAACGCCTTGGACTTGGATGCATTGGGGACCCACAACGGCACCACGCCATGCGCCTCGGTCAGCAACCGCACAATCCTGCTTCGATCGCCGTAAGCCACGCCACCCACCACGACGGCTGGCGGCAGATTGTGGGTTTGAGCCGAGGTTTTTTGCATGCCCGTCAAAAGTACGGGGGCCTCTTGGACAACATCCACCCTTGCCGTCGGTTATCTTCACATCGGAACCTGAAAGATGACACAGAAAGCCTACTGCCCCGACGCCTTCAATTATCAACGTCGCGTCACCCGAGAGGTGAAGGTCGGCGCCCTGGGTTTGGGCGGAGACCAACCCATCCGGGTGCAATCCATGACCACAACCGACACCATGGATGTGCCGGGCACAGTGGCGCAGAGCGTCCGAATGATTGAAGCAGGGTGCGAATTGGTTCGCATCACAGCTCCGAGCAAGCGAGACGCAGAAAGCTTGGGACAGATCGCCGCTGAACTTCGGTCTGCAGGGCACAACACACCTCTGGTTGCGGACATCCACTTCACCCCCAACGCGGCAGAAATCGCAGCCGACCACGTGGAAAAAATCCGGGTCAACCCCGGCAATTATGCGGACAAGAAGCGATTCGAAAACCTCGAATACACCGACGAGAGCTACGCGGAGGAACTCGTGCGCATCCGAGAAAAATTCACGCCGCTCGTGTGGAAATGCAAGGAGCTCGGTCGAGCCATGCGGATTGGAACCAACCATGGGTCGCTGTCCGACCGCATCATGAGCCGTTACGGAGACACACCCATGGGCATGGTCGAAAGCGCATTGGAGTTTCTGCGCATTTGCGTGGACGAAGAGTACCGCGATGTCGTGGTGTCCATGAAGTCATCCAACCCCCAGGTGATGGTCCAAGCTTACCGGCTCTTGGTGGCAAGGATGAACGAAGAGGACATGCATTTCCCGCTGCACCTCGGCGTCACAGAAGCAGGTGATGGAGAAGATGGCCGAATCAAATCGGCGCTCGGCATTGGAACCCTGCTCGAAGACGGCTTGGGCGATACCGTACGCGTCAGTTTGACCGAAGAGCCGGAAGCGGAAATGCCGGTGGGACGCATGTTGGTCGAGCGCTACGAGAACCGAGAAACCCACGACCCCATCGCACCCGTCGACGCTTCGCCCAATCCTTTTGAATACACCCGCAGAGCGTGTCACGAAGTGGACAACGTGGGCGGCAAGCACGTGCCTGTCGTCGTTCACACTTTGCGGCTGGAAGACATCGAGCCCTCAAGTTTGTATGGTGCTGGATGCCGCTACAGCGTTCCCCTCGACAAGTGGAGCCTCACCGATGCAGCATGCGATGTGGTGTACGCCCAAGGGCGGCCTTTGACATTTGAATTGCCCGGCACCTTGACTGTGCTGATGGACGCCGCGGCCTGGCTGGCGTTGGACAACGTGCCTGCCAGACACCAACCCCTTTGGAATGCGGCAGACGAATGGACATCCCTGCCCGAACCCCAAGCTGGGGTGGTCCATTGGGTCCGAGTGAAACGAGCCCAGGTCCAGCCTGCACTGAAGTCACGTGTCGTCGATACGCAAGGACAAATGAGGCGGGACGTGATTTGGGTCGTCGAAACCGACAACGCCCATGCCATGGTCGACTTGCGCACCACTGTGCTTGCGCTCGACGTCCTGGGTTGTCCTGCGCCAGTGGTGCTTCGTCGCACTTGGAACGGCCTCGACGACGAGCGCCTGGCGCTGCAAGCCGCCACCGATTTGGGCGGACCCATGATCGATGGACTCGGGGACGGCATTTGGATCGACGCGCCTGAAACGGCCCTGGCCAAACGCAACACCATGGCCTTCGGCATCCTTCAAGCCGCCCGAACCCGCATCAGTAAAACCGAATACATCAGTTGTCCGAGTTGCGGACGGACGTTGTTTGACCTTCAAGAAACCACGGCCAAAATCCGTGCAGTCACCCATCATCTGAAAGGCGTCAAAATTGGCATCATGGGATGCATTGTCAACGGCCCTGGGGAGATGGCGGACGCCGATTACGGCTATGTGGGCACGGGACCTGGCAAAATCACGCTCTACAAGGAGAAAGAAGTGGTTCGCAGAAACGTTCCCGAGGACGAGGCCGTCGACGCCCTCATCGACCTCATTCGAGAACATGGGGACTGGGTGGAAGCGCCAGAAATGGATCTAGCGGGGTGATCCGCTGCCGTCAGTTCACGGACGGGAAATACTTCTTCTGATTCAGCAGCATCCAAATGACGCTGACTGAGATGGCCGCATCCGCGAGGTTCCAAATCGGCGGAAACACCTCACGTCCTGCCAGTGACTCGAATGGAAACCACGATGGCCAGGTGACGACAAAATGGAACATGTCCACCACGTTGCCTTGGAACCAAGGCGCGTACCCGCCGTGTTCCGGCATCCACTGCGCCAGCGTTCCCCATCCGGAACGGCCAAAAAAGCGGCCATAGACCGCACTGTCAATGATGTTGCCCAACGCCCCCGCCCAGACAAATGTCAAGCTGTACAGCAGGCCACGTGGTGCTTCTTCATTCACGCGACGGGAGATGTACACGCCAATGGCCACTGCGGCGATGAGGCGAAACCCCGTCAAAAATAACTTGCCCGTCACCCCGGGCAGCGCCCAACCGAACGCCATGCCTTCGTTCTCAATGAACTGCAGCTCCAACAGACCCGGAACAAAGTCCATACGTTGACCCACGGTGAATGAGGTCTTGACCCACACTTTGATCGCTTGATCGATGGCCAACACCGGCAGGAGGACCCGCCAAACAAGTTGAGACAGCGTTGGGGTCACTGGCGCTGCTTCGCTTCAATGGAAAGCGTGGCGTGAGGCACCAGTCGGAGACGCTCCTTGGGGATGAGCTTGTTGGTCACACGGCAAACGCCGTACGTCTTGTTCTTGATGCGCAGCAACGCATTTTCCAAGCTCTGGATGAACTTCTGCTGTCGAGCGGCCAACTGGGCCGTCTCTTCTCGGCTCATCGTCTCGGAGCCGTCTTCCATCATTTTGAAGGTCGGCGCGGTGTCCTCCGTGCTGTTGTCATCGCGGTGAGACAACGAACGCTGGAGTTGGTCCAAATCTTCCCTCGCACTGGCAAGTTTGTCGTGGATCAAGGCCTCGAATTCTTTGAGGTCCTTGTCGGAGTAGCGCAATTCAGCCATGTCTGATCGTCAAGTGTGCTTCAATTCAGCATTTGTCAACCTGAGCCCAAACCGAAGCACCATCTTCGAGCTGCAGGGGTTCGCCGGATTCTTCCTCTGTCCATTGCACGTCGTCCGCCAGCGTTTCCGTCCGAATATAGTCCAAATTGGCCTCGAGTGCACGACGAATGTTGTCGTCGGCATGGACAGTCAGATGAATGCGATCCGTGATCTCCAAATCCGCGTCTTTGCGCAAGTTTTGGACCCGGTTCACAAGCTCACGTGACAATCCCTCCGCACGCAATGCATCGTCGAGATTCACGTCCAAGGCGACCGTCACACCGGAATCGCTGGAGACCAGCCAACCCGGGATGTCCTCGGTTTGGATGGTCACGTGGGCTGTGGTCAGTTCGACGTTGCCTTGTCCATCGCCTGGGTCAAGAGAGAGCGTACCTTCCCGCTCGAGCTGGGACACGTCCGACGACGACAGGGAGCCAATGGCTGCGGCCACGGCCTTCATTCGCGGTCCCATCGCCCGTCCCAACGCTTTGAAATCGGCCTTGGCCCTCTTCACGAAGGCACTGTCGTCACGCAAAATTTCCACCTCCTTCACGTTGACCTCACTGCGCACGAGGGCTGAAATGGCATCAAGGTGTGCCGCTGTGGCGTCGTCAAGCGCGGGCACCATGATGCGGCGCAACGGCTGACGAACCCGGATTTTTTCCCGTTTACGCAAACTCAACACCTGCGAGGACAATTGGCGTGCCAGGGCCATTCGGGCTTCGAGAGCCTCGTCCCTTTGGGCTTGGTCGCTCTCCGGGAACAGCGCCAAGTGAACAGAACCGGTGTCGCCCGTCACATCGCGGTGCAGCCGGTCCATGTAAAACGGCGCAATGGGCGAACCGAGGATGGCCACCGTGCTGAGGCACGTGCTCAAGGTTTGGTAGGCGCTCTGCTTGTCCGCGTTCATGTCGCCCTTCCAGAAGCGGCGGCGGCTCAAACGTACGTGCCAGTTGCTGAGCTCATCCACGACAAAATCCTGGATGGCACGTCCTGCACGGGTCGGTTCCAAATCGCTGAACGCTTGGTCGACTTCCTCGATCAAGCCCTGCAAGCGACTCAAAATCCAACAGTCGATTTCTGGTCTCTCTGCGTAGGGCACTTCCGCCTCGCCACCTTGGTAACCGTCGGCGCCAGCATACAGCGCGAGGAAATTGTAGGTGTTGTGCAAGGTGCCAAAGAACTTGCGCTGCACTTCCCCGATACCCGCCACGTCGAACTTGAGGTTGTCCCACGGCTGTGCGTTGGTGATCATGTACCAACGAGTGGCATCTGGACCGTATTGGGCGAGTGTCTCAAAGGGGTCAACGGCGTTGCCGAGGCGCTTGGACATTTTTTGGCCATTCTTGTCCAAGACCAAACCGTTGGACACCACGCGCTTGTACGCCACCTGGTCAAACACCATCGTCGAAATCGCGTGAAGGGTGTAGAACCAACCACGGGTCTGGTCGACGCCTTCCGCGATGAAATCCGCCGGGTAGGCCGTGCCCGCTTCCACCTTCTCTTTGTTCTCGAAGGGGTAGTGCCATTGGGCGTAGGGCATGCTGCCGCTGTCAAACCAAACGTCAATCAAATCCGTCTCTCGGCGCATTGGACGCCCGTCGCTCGACACCAGCGTGACCGCGTCGACCACATGCTTGTGCAGGTCCACTGCATCGTAATTCGCATCCGACATGTCTCCTGCGGTGAACTCCGCAAATGGATTGACCTCCATGACTCCAGCGTTCACGGCATCGTCACACGCGGATTTGAGTTCTTCAATCGAGCCAATGCAACGCTCTTCATCCCCGTCTTCTGTGCGCCAAATCGGCAACGGGATGCCCCAAAAGCGAGAGCGGCTCAAATTCCAGTCGTTCACGTTTTCGAGCCACTTTCCAAAGCGACCAGTGCCCGTGCTTTCAGGCTTCCACGTGATCGTGTTGTTCAATTCGATCATGCGTTCCTTCGCCGCGGTTGCGCGAATGAACCAGGAATCGAGGGGGTAGTACAGGATGGGTTTGTCGGTCCTCCAGCAGTGCGGATAGCTGTGCTCGTATTTCTCCACCTTGAACGCCTGTCCCCGTTCCTTGAGCAAAATCGCGATCTCCACGTCGACCGGCTTGTCGTCATCGGCAGCCGCCGTGTCGTACTCCGCTTTGACGTGCTTGCCCGCAAAGGGGCCCACACGGAATCGGCCCTGGAAATCGACCAATGGGACGCCATGGCCTGTGCCGTCTTCGACGAGCATCGCTGGGACGCCCGCGTCTTTGGCCACACGGGCGTCGTCGGCACCAAAGGTCGGTGCCGTGTGCACGATTCCCGTGCCGTCTTCGGTCGTGACAAAATCTCCTGGGATGACTTGGAACGCCGCCTCGGGCGAGTCCATGGGCACGGCCCAGTCCAAGAGTGCCTCGTAGCGCATACCGACGAGTTCACTCCCGTTCAACGTGGCCACAACTTCGTGATCCGGCGCTTTCTTGTCCCCAAACTGTTTGGCCACAAGCGCCTCTGCCAAGACCACGTAACCCGGAGTTTCGGTGTACCGGTTGCTCGTTTTGACAATGGCATACGCGATGTTGGGCCCCACCGTCAACGCGGTGTTTGAAGGGAGCGTCCAAGGGGTGGTCGTCCAAGCCAAAAAGTCCACGGGCAAGCCGTCGTCCTCGACCCCAGCCTTGGCAAGCAATGCCGCTTTGGAGGCCTCGGTCGCTCGGAACTGCGCCACAATGGTGGTGTCCTTCACGTCTCGGTAAGTGCCCGGCTGGTTCAGTTCGTGAGAACTCAACCCCGTCCCCGCCATGGGGCTGTATGGTTGGATGGTGTAGCCCTTGTAGAGCATGCCCTTCTTGTGCAGTTGCGCCAACAACCACCACACCGATTCCATGTACTTGGTGTGGTACGTCACGTACGGGGCTTCCATGTCCACCCAGTAGCCCATTTGCCGCGTCAGCTCGTTCCATTCGGACGTGTAGCGCATGACCGTCTTGCGGCACGCTTCGTTGTAGTCCTCAACTGTGATTTTGGATCCAATGTCCTCCTTGGTGATGCCGAGTTCTTTCTCGACGCCCAATTCCACCGGAAGCCCGTGTGTGTCCCAGCCTGCTTTGCGTTCGACGCGATGTCCCTTCAGGGTTTGGAACCGGCAAAAAATGTCCTTGATGGCACGCGCCATGACGTGGTGAATCCCTGGCTTTCCATTGGCGGAGGGCGGTCCCTCAAAAAAGACGTAAGGCTTGTCTGCGGGCCTTTGGTCCACACTCTGCTGGAAGGTGTTTTCGCGTTCCCAAACCTCGAGCCACTCTTCGGCGAGGGCTGGGAGGTTCAACGGGCCGCGTTCCGGAAATTTCAACGCCATGGGTGCGTGAGGAATGTCATTTTCAACGAATGCTGGTCGCCCGCACACGTTTGGCGCGGGCTTCGCCCGCGAAGATAACCCAAGGGACCCTGCCTTGACGAGACGTTGACGTTAGACCCTGCTGAGCTTGAGCATGTTGGTCATTCCTGCATCGGCAATGGGCATCGACGCAAGGTGGATGACAAAATCGCCTTCGCGCACCCGACCCGCTTTATACAGGATGTACTTGATGTCCGCAATGGTGTGGTCCGTGCTGACCATTTTGGTGTAAGGCATGGCGTACACACCCCAGACCAAACTCATTTGGCTCAGGACACGGCGGTTGGCCGTGAACATGTAAATCTTGGCGCTCGGCCGCTGGCTGCTCACTTGAATGGCGGTGTACCCCGAGAAGGTCATGGTCACGATGGCCGCCGCGTTGGTGCGGCGGGCCAAACGACACGCGTTGTAGCAAATGCTGTCCGAAATGAAACGGTCGTCGTCTGGGGAAAGCGGTGGCCTTTCAGGGTACTGGACGTCCCCCTTGGCCTCGATGTTCTCAATGACTTGCCGCATGGCACGCACCGCGTTGATGGGGTACTTGCCCACGCTGGTCTCTCCGCTGAGCATGACCGCATCGGCTCCGTCCAGCACGGCATTCGCCACGTCATTGACCTCCGCGCGGGTTGGGGTCGCGGACTCAATCATGCTCTCCAGCATTTGGGTCGCGACAATCACGGGCTTGCCCATGGCCATGCACTTGCGCACGATTTCTTTTTGAAGCAGAGGCACTTCCTGCATGGGGATTTCAACCCCCAAATCGCCCCGCGCCACCATCACGGCGTCGGTCGCCTCCAGAATCGCCTCGAGATCTTCGATGGCCTCGGGTTTTTCAATTTTGGCCACAACACGCGCGTGCTTTCCAGCCTTTTTGATCTCCTCTTGGAGCTCCAGGATGTCCGACGCTTGGCGGACAAAAGACAACCCAATCCAGTCCACGTCCTTTTCAAGGGCAAACACCAAGTCTTCGGCATCCTTCGGCGTGATGCAAGGAAGAGAAACCTTGGTCTCTGGCAGGTTCAGTCCCTTCCTGGGACGCAGGGGGCCACCGTGAATGATGTCGCACACCACCTCGTCTTTCCCGTTGGTGGATTTCACCGTGAGCGCCAATTTGCCATCGTCCAGCAACACGCGTTCGCCCTCCTGCACGTCCGCTGCAAACGCAGCGTAGTCCGTGTACACCACACCGTCTTTGCCTTCGCCTTCACCCACGCGGATGGTGAGTGTTTCTCCCTCCACCAAGGCCATTTCGCCGCCCGCAATTTCACCCACACGCAATTTGGGACCCTGCAAATCCGCAAGGACAGCGGTGTACGTGCCCAATTCTCCATCGATGCGGCGCACGGTGTCAATGGTCGTGCCATGCACTTCGTGGGCGCCATGGGAAAAGTTGATGCGGGCCACGTTGAGGCCCTCGAGAATCAATTGAGTCAGCACTTCCTCAGAAGACGAGGCAGGACCGAGTGTCGCCACAATTTTGGTGCTTTTGGTGACTGGTTGCTGTTGGGTCATAAGATGCGCGTAGGTGTCGGGAAGGTCGTTTCCTTCCGGCTGCAAAAATGGGTGGAGATGCTTGTTCTGCAAGGATTCGGGGCATGAAATCCCTAGAAAAGTCTAATCGAAGCACGTCAAGGGCTCCATGGCGCCACTTTCTTCGGGGTCCAGGGCGATGACAAACGACACTTCATCCAAACTCCGAAGCTTGGCGATGATCTCGTGTGCTGCCAACTCGTGGTGGTTGGCCATGACCAAAAAATCCAGGGAAGACGCGCCCTTGGCCAGGGTGCCTTCCGGTAGACGGTTCAAGACCAAGGTGATGGCCACCCCCACTTCATCGTCCACGAATCGCATCGAAGGGTGGGCAGTCGTCTTGCCGCGGCCTTGATCCACAAGGACGTCAACATCGGCCTTCAAATGCCAGTCAAAAACGCGATTCATGGCCCAAGCCAGGCGATGACAACCCACGGATGAACTGATTCCCAGCAACTCATAGTCCGGGACGTATTCCCATTCCAGCGTGTGCAACATGGGTCACCCTTCCGATTTGGGCTTGGAACGGTTCCCGCCTTTGTTGCCGCCCGAGCGTCGAGACGACGGCCTTCTTCGGTTTGAAGGCCTCCGCGACGACTCTCCGCTTTTTGAATCGGAGGATGTCCTTTCACGCCCCCCTGCGTTGCGTCGGTCGTAGACCTTTTTCCAAGCGCGCCGCGCCGCTTCTTGTTCCGCGAGCTTCTTTGAACGACCCATGCCGATGCCATAAACCTCGCCGTTCACCTTGGCGGCGATCTCATAGCGCTCCTCCCCCCCTGTGTCGTCGTCCTTCATCACCTCAAACGCCAACTTCTTCTTTCTTTTGGTCGCCCACTGATGCAGCTTGCTTTTGAAATCGTGCGTTTCGTTCACCTGCTCATCCAAGCCGTAATGCTTGAGCATCGCCAGCACCGCACGCTGCGTTTTCATGAAACCATGGTCCAAATACAAGGCTCCAATCAACGCTTCCAAGGCATTGCCGACCATCGAATCATGGATGTCCTCCCGACGCATCTTTGCGTGAATGAGGTGATGCAACCCCATGTTCTTGCCCAAAAGGTTGAGGTTCTTCCGGTTGACAATCCGGCTCTTCCGCTTGGTCAACTCCCCTTCCTGGGCTTCTGGGAAGGCCTTGTACAGGTAATTGGCCATGGTCATGTCCAGCACGACGTCGCCCAAAAACTCCAGACGCTCGTTGCTCTTCAGCCCTGATTTGTCCCCGTCAAGCATGGAGGAATGGGTCAACGCCTCTTCATATACGGAGCGCTGTCCAACCCTCAATCCAAACTCCCTTCTCACCAACGTACGGATGTCTGCATCGGGGCCCTGCTGGGTGGCCCGAGACAACCGTTGCAAAAACCGAATCATGAAAGGGCTTTAAAGACCACAGACGCGTTGTGGCCACCAAATCCGAAGGTGTTGCTCAACGCCGCGCGCACTTGGCGCTTTTGGGCTTGATTCAAGGTGAAGTTCAGCTTGTTGTCAAGTTGCTCGTCTTCGTGAGCGTGGTTGATGGTCGGAGGCACCACTTGGTCGACGATGGACATGATGCAAGCCATGGCCTCAACCGCTCCTGCGGCGCCAAGCAAGTGGCCTGTCATGCTCTTTGTGGAGCTGATGTTCAACGCGTAAGCGGCGTCTCCAAACACTTGTTGGATCGCCTTCACTTCAGCGACGTCGCCCAAGGGCGTAGACGTGCCGTGAACGTTGACGTAGTCGATGTCTTCAGGCTTCAGACCTGCATCGTCCAAGGCATTTTGCATCACATTGCGCGCGCCAAACCCTTCGGGGTGGGGAGCTGTGATGTGGTGGGCGTCAGCGGTCATGCCGCCACCAACCATTTCGCAATAAATCTTGGCTCCGCGCGCCCTGGCGTGCTCGAGGTCTTCGAGGATGATGCCTCCGCCTCCTTCACCGAGCACGAATCCATCGCGCGTGGCATCGAAGGGACGTGAAGCCTTCGCGGGCTCGTCGTTTCTCGTCGAAAGGGCCTTCAAGGCGTTGAATCCGCCAATGCCTCCTTCCGTCACAGCGGCCTCAGAACCGCCCGTCACGATGACATCGGCTTTGCCCAAACGAATCGTGTTGAAGGCGTCGATGAGCGCGTGGGTCGAGCTGGCACAAGCCGAAACGGTGGCGTAGTTGGGTCCCCGCAGGTTGTTGCGGATGCTGATGTGACCTGGCGCGATGTCCGTGATCATCATCGGAATGAAGAACGGAGAGAAACGCGGCGTGCCATCCCCCGTGTAATAGTTCTTGGCTTCGTTCATGAAGGTTTGGAACCCTCCAATGCCCGAGCCCCAGATCACCCCCGCGCGGTCGGGGTCCAAATTGCCCTCCTCCACAGACAATCCCGCGTCTTTCAGGGCCATTTCCGCCGTGACCACCGCGTATTGCGTGAACAGGTCCATCTTCCGGGAATCCTTGCGATGGATCCACTCGGAGGGGTCGAAGTCTTTGACCTCGCAGGCAAACTGCGTTTTGAAATTGGTTGCGTCAAAGCGTGTGATGGGAGCCGCGCCGCTTTGGCCTTGAACCAACTTGGCCCAAAACGTTGGCGCATCGTTGCCCAAAGGGGTCAAAGCCCCGAGGCCTGTCACAGCAACTCGACGGAGTTCCAAAACGTCAGTGTTTCGAAATCAGAATGCCCAGAACGCCTTAGGCGTTCTGAGAGATGTAATCCACAGCCTGGCCCACCGTGCTGATTTTCTCAGCTTGGTCGTCAGGGATGGCAATGTTGAATTCCTTTTCAAATTCCATGATGAGCTCCACAGTGTCCAGTGAGTCTGCGCCCAGATCGTTCGTGAACGAGGCTTCTGTGGTCACCTCCTTGGCGTCAACGCCCAACTTATCCACGATGATCGCGGTTACTTTTTCTTGGATATCAGACATGATCTGTTGATTGTGTTCGGTGTGAATTCGGCCGCAAATTAACGGCACGCTCCAAGGTCCTCGTGCCTTTGTTCGAAACTTTTGAACGTTTTCACAGGGAAAACGGTCCTCAGTGGTGCTCCACCAACACTTCGGTGCGCGGTTTCCTGGTCAAGTCAGGAACCGTCAATCCTTCCGCTGGAAAGCCGATCGGGATGTTCAGAAAAGCCCGTTCATTGGCCGGTCGTCCCAAGGCCTCAGCGAGGAAGCCCATCGGAGAAGGGGTGTGGGTCAACGCCACAAGACCGATCCGGTGCAATGCAGTGAGGAGCATGCCGACGGCAATGCCCACGCTTTCGTTGACGTAGTAGTTCGCTTTTTTCCCGCCGTCTTCCCTGTTGTCGTGCACTTGTTTGAACACGACAATCAATGCGGGGGCCTCTTCAATGAACGGCTTGATGTGGTCCGTGCCAAACGGCTCGAGGTCTTCTAACCATTCCGAGCTCATCCGACCATGGTAGTTCCGAAACTCCTCTTCTTCTGCGGCCTTGCGGATGTCTGCGCGCAAGGCAGGGTTGGTCACCAAACAAAACGTCCAGGGCTGCTTGTGCGCACCTGAAGGAGCTGTGCATGCGGTGTCGATGCAGTTCCTGACAGCTTCTAGCGGGACGGGGTCTTTCGAGAACACACGGGCACTTCGCCGGCCATTCATCTCCTCATAAAACGCACGACTTTGGGCGACCATTTCTTCTGGCGTCAACCGGGGCAACGAATAGGGAATGAACCCCTTCTCAGCGTCGTGCGAACTGAGGGCGTCGGATTGAGCGTCTGTCATTGCCGATTCTTGCGCAATTCGCGCATGATTTTCGAGGCGAACATGAATTCGTTCAACGTCTCGTGGGTGGTGCTCAAAAGGTCGGCGGTGGGGCCATGCCACACGATTTGGCCTTGGTGCACGAAATGGATGAAATCGGAGGCCTCCATCACGCTGTTCATGTCGTGCGAGACGACCACTGTGGTCATGTTGAATTCCCGGGTCAAATCGCCAATGAGGTTGTCAATGACAATCGCCGTCTGGGGATCGAGCCCGGAATTGGGCTCGTCGCAGAAGAGGTACTTGGGATTCATGGCAATGGCCCGTGCGATGCCCACGCGTTTCTGCATGCCGCCACTGAGTTCAGAGGGGTATTTCCCGGCAGCTGAAGGCAATTCCACGCGTTCCAGACAAACGGCAGCACGATCGCGCATCTCCTCCTCCGTCGCATCGCTGAACATGCGAAGCGGGAACATGACGTTTTCTTCCACCGTCATGCTGTCAAACAATGCACTGCCTTGAAAGAGCATGCCGATTTCTTGCCGAACCGCTTTGCGCTTCTGCCGGTCCATGGCTGTGAAATTACGGCCGTCGTAAGTGACGTGTCCTTCATCGGGTTCCAGCAAACCAACCGTGCACTTGGTCAACACACTTTTGCCCGATCCGCTGCGCCCAATGATGAAATTCACCTTGCCGGGGTGAAAGGTGGCCGAGACCCCCTTCAGGACGTGTTGGTCCCCAAACGACTTCGACACCTTGTGGATTTCAATCATGGCCCACGGTTTAGCCGAGCAGGATTTGGGTCAACACCAAATTGGCAATCATCACAATGACCACTGCATACACCACCGCCTTGGTGCTGCTCCGACCCACTTCGAGGGCGCCACCCGACGTGTGGTAGCCATGGTAGGCGCTGACCGAACTCAAGATCAACGCGAACACGCATGTCTTGATGAGGGCGTAAGTGACGTCAAACGCGTTGAAATCGATGCGCATGCCGTATTCGAAATCGGCAATGGAGCTGACCCCCGTGGTCACTCCGACCCAAAGGCCTGCGCCAATGCCCAGGACCATGCTCAAAATGACCAAGAAGGGGATGCATGTGAGGGCGGCAATCATTTTAGGCAAGACCAAATGGCCCGCGCTGTTCACCCCCATGATTTCGAGCGCGTCGATTTGTTCCGTCACGCGCATCGTGCCCAATTGCGAGGCAATGTTCGACCCCACCTTGCCCGCCAGAATGACGGGAATCAGGGTGGGACTGAATTCCAAGATCATCGTTTGGCGCACGGTGAAGCCGATGGTGTACACAGGAATCCAACCCCCGATTTGATGGGACGTTTGGATGCAAATCACCGCCCCCATGAAGACGCTGAGCAGCGCCACGATGCCCAAACTTTGCAATCCGATAGCGTTCATTTCTTCCACCAGGAGCCGACGGAACACCGCGGCGCGCTCCGGGCGACGCAAGACACTCTTCAAGAAGCGTGCGTAGCGGCCAATGTGGAAGAACAAACCCATGGGACGAAGGTACAAGCTAACTTCGCGGTCATGAACCTGAAAGGATTTCTCCAACTTCTGTTCTTCTGTGCGGCCTTGGGCACCCTCGCGGGATGTTCCACGAGCAAAGGCCACAAAAAATGTCCGACTTGCCCAGAGTGGTCGGTTCCTGCCCCACCCCAACGCTGACACCATGGCCAAGGAAACACACACCTACGCTGTCATCATGGCGGGCGGAATCGGTTCGCGTTTTTGGCCCATGTCACGCAGCGCCGAACCCAAACAGTTCCTGGACATCCTCGGCACTGGAAGGTCGCTGATCCGCATGACGTTTGACCGCCTCGAGAAGCTCGTTCCGGCAGACCACGTCCTGGTGGTCACCAACGCGAGATACAAAGACCAGGTCGCCGCGCACCTCCCATCCATGCCCGTTGAGAACATCCTGTGCGAGCCGTTCATGCGCAATACAGCCCCGTGCATCGCTTACGCCAATACGGTCATCGCTTCTCGCGATCCTCAAGCCTCGGTGGTGGTCGCACCTTCGGACCACTTGATT
>JAOIQU010000017.1 GCA_028141885.1 Flavobacteriales bacterium
CCACCTGTGCCGGTCAAAGTGAAGGCGTCCTCGCCTGACGTGCCGCCCCCAGGGTTGAAGTCGAGCGTTGCGGATGAGCAACCGTAGCCCTGTTCGCTGTAATCCAAGAAGGCATCTATGATGCTGCCGTTGTAATTCGTGGAGAGGGTGCCGTCTTCATTGAACGTGTACACGTCATCGTACTGCGCCGCCTGCAAACCGTTGGAGCCGCTTGAGTACCACTCCGAACTGTACGGAGCCGGACCCACCTGAACTGCACCTTCAACAGTACTCATTCTCCAGGACCCAATGAGTAACTCCGGCAACAACCCCGTGCCGCCACAAACCCCAAACGCATCTAGGTACTGACACGCCTCTGTGGGGTTGGCGTTGTAGTTGCATGCCGTTTGATCAATGCAAGCGTCGTTGTTGTCCCAAATCCCGTCCGAGTCTGAGTCCACAGACCCAAACAACCCAAGGATGGCCAACACGTCAGACACCCCAATGGCGCCATCCGGCTCCACATCAGGTTGGTAGCCACAATCGGTTTGGGCTGAGGCTGCGAACGCGACAAGCATGGCGAGGGAAAAACAAAGGTGCTTCATGAGAAGTGTGTAGGAATGGACGCGCAAAGGTTGCTGCTGTTTTAAAGATACGCGATGCTAGCGACTTGGGAGTTGACCTGAGTCAAAAACGCACGAAGCTGAGTCTCAGGTCAACGACTGTCAGGAAAAATTTTCCCAGGATTCAGGATGCTTTTGGGGTCGAGGACACGCTTGATGCCTTTCATGATGGCCAATTGTTGTGGAGAACATGCGAGGTCCATGAAGTTCTTTTGGACGTACCCGATGCCATGCTCACCGCTGAGGGTGCCGCCCAGCCTGACCACTTCGGCAAACAACTCCCGGATCGCGGCGGTCAGCGTGCTGTTCCACGTTTCCTCGTTGAGGTCGTCCCTCAAAATGTTGATGTGCAAGTTCCCATCGCCAGCGTGGCCGTAACAAATGGACCGAAAGCCATGTGCCTCTCCCAACGCCTTGACCTTGGCGAGCAACGCCGGCAGATGTCCCCGCGGGACCACGGTGTCTTCTTCTTTGTAGGTGCTGGCCGCTTTCACCGCCTCCCCAACCCGTCGTCGCAAGAACCACAGGGCATCTTTTTCAGCGGCAGACTCGGCAAACAACACTTCCCCAGCGCCATGCGCTTCGAGTACGGGTAGGATGCGCTCGCATTGAGGCATCAGTTCTTCCGGCGTGAAGCCATCCACTTCGATGAGCAAGTGCGCCTGATCCTTGAGGCCGAGCGCGGGTTCGCTCGTTTCGGTGAAGGCCTGCGCCAGCAGAATGGCGTCTCGCTCCATGAATTCAAGGGCACTGGGCATGGCGCCCGCTTGAAAAATGGCCGCCACGGCCGCACATGCCGATGCCGCCGATTCGAATGGCACCAGCATCAACGCCTGATGTCTCGGCAACGGGAGCAGCTTCAACGTCGCCCGTGTGATGATGCCAAGGGTGCCTTCGCTGCCCACCATCAGCTGGGTGAGGTTGTAGCCCGTCGAGTTCTTGAGGGTGTTGGCTCCGGTTTCCATGACCGTGCCGTCGGCCAGCACCACTTCGAGGTTGAGAACCCAGTCCTTGGTGACGCCATATTTCACCGCCCTGGGACCACCGCTGTTTTCCGCGAGGTTGCCGCCAATGGTGCAAGTCCCCCGTGAGGCAGGATCCACGGCGTACATCAATCCGTGCTCAGCAGCGGCATTCGAAAGCACTTCGGTGATGACACCCGGCTCCACAATCGCCTGGTGGTTGACGGTGTCGATCGCCACAATCTTGTTCATCCGGCGCATCGATAAGGCAATGCCACCGCACACAGGAAGCGCGCCGCCGCTCAGCCCTGTGCGGGCACCTCCCGCCGTGACGGGCACAGCGTACTCGTGCGCCCAGGCCAAAATCGCCGACACCTCGGCCGTTGATTCGGGCTCCATGACCACGTCTGGGACGAACACCAAATCCTCCGTCTCGTCTGATCCGTGGGCGGTTCGAACATCGGTGCTCCAATGCGCCCTGCCCTCACCGACCAAGGACGAAAGCTCCTGTCGCGCCTCTTGAAGGACGTCGTGGACTTGGGTCGAGGATGCGGTCGGGGCAGGTTCCATTCGGGTTGCGTTATCTTGGGCGATTGTCAAAGGTAACCTGACGAACAAACACCTTTTTTCCCTGAGAATGGAACTTATCAAACGAGGCGCGACGGTGGCCCTCGGTTTGGCGTTGTTGACCCAAACCACAATGGCCTTTGCGCAGGAAGCACGTTTCTCCAATGAGGCGATCTGGGCATCTGGAACTTTCCGCACCGAATACGTGTGGGGCATCCGGTCCATGGCCGACGGCAAGCACTACACCACCCAAGAATTCGACGAGACCAAAGGGTCGTGCATTGTCAAGTGGTCCTACAAAACCGGACGTGTGGTCGACACTTTGTTGACATCCACCATGGCATTTGACGACCCTCGGGAATTCTTTGGCGGTTATGAATTCAGCAGCGACGAGCGCTTCGTGGTGTTGACCACGGCGAGCGAAGGCCTGTACCGCCACTCGTTCTACGCCAACTTCTACGTCTACGACTTTGAGTCGGACAGCGAGGCTCGTCCCATCACGGACTTCAGCCTAGGCAAACAGCGACTCGCTCAGCTTTCTCCTGCTGGTGACAAGGTGGCCTTTGTCCGCGACAACAACATCTTTATTTCCGACCTGGCAACTGGCGCCGAAGAGCAAGTCACCGACGATGGCCTAACAAACACCATCATCAACGGGGCGACGGACTGGGTGTACGAGGAGGAATTTGGGGACGACCAAGGATTGTTTTGGAATGCGGATGGCTCACGTTTGGCCTACCTCAAGTTCGACGAAAGCAACGTGCGAGAATTCCACATGTCTGTCTACGGATCCCTCTACCCCGATCCCTACACGTTCAAATACCCCAAGGCGGGAGAGGACAACAGCGAGGTTTCCGTTCATATCTATTCCCTGCAGGACAACGTGAACAAGGCCGTGGCGGTTCCCAAATCCGCTGACTACATCCCGCGCATCAAATGGACCAACGATGCCGAGACTCTGTGCATTTTCACCATGAACCGCCACCAAAACGACTTGCGGTTGTTGTTGACCGACGGTGAATTCCCCAACAATCGTCTCGGCACCAAGGAGGTGTTCAAGGAAACCTGCAACACGTACATCGACATCAACGACAACCTGACGTTCCTCGCCGATGGCCAGTCGTTTGTGATGACTTCAGAGCGTGACGAGTACAACCACATTTACAAGTTCGATTTCGCGGGCAACGCCACTCAATTGACAAAAGGCACATGGGACGTGGTGGACGTGTTGGGATTTGACGCCAAGCGCAAGCGGGTGCATTTCACCTCCTCCAAAGAAGGCGCCACCCAAAAGCACACCAGCTATGTGGACTTGCGCGGTCGCATCACCACCTTGGACAACACCCCGGGCACCCACAGCGACGACTTCTCAAACAGCTTCGATTACAGCATTCACCAGCACAGCACGGCCAACACCCCGCCGGTGTACACCCTGCGCAACAGCCAAGGCAAGGTCATTCGCACCTTGAAGGACAACGCGAGTCTGCGTGAAACGTTGGGCGAGCACGGCGCCGTGGACAAGGAGTTCTTCACGTTCACCAACCACGCAGGTGTGGAATTGAACTGCTGGAAGATGCTCCCCCAGGATTTCGACCCCGCCAAGAAATACCCCGTTTACGTGGCCATCTACGGCGGGCCTGGAGCCAACACCGTGAACGACAGCTGGGGCGGCGCCACATTCATGTGGCAGCAGTATCTCGCCCAGGAAGGTTACATCGTCGTATCGTGTGACCCTCGTGGCACCCAGTTCCGCGGACGAGCGTTCGAACACAGCACCTACAAGGAACTCGGCAAGCTGGAAACCCAGGACTTCATTGACCTCGCCGAGCATCTCGGTACGTGGGATTACGTCGATGCCGAGCGCATCGGCATTCAGGGCTGGAGCTACGGAGGCTTCATGACGTTGCTGTGCATGACCAAGGGCGCGGACGTCTACAACGCCGGCATCAGCGTGGCTCCGGTGACCAACTGGCGCTACTACGACACCATCTACACGGAGCGTTTCATGCGCACACCGCAAGAAAACGAAAGCGGCTACGACGACAACAGCCCCGTGAACCACGCGGACAAACTCGAAGGTTCCCTCCTTCTTGTCCACGGTTCCGGCGACGACAACGTCCACTACCAGAACTCCATGGAAATGATCAATGCGCTCGTGGCGGCGAACAAGGACTTTGACTTCTTCGTCTACCCCGACCGCAACCACGGCATTTACGGCGGAAACACCCGCCTGCACCTCTTCAACATGATGATGGATTTCGTGAAGGACAACTTCTGAGCCATCCTTTGACTTTGAACACACAAAACCCTCAAAACACCTGATCTCATGGCCCAATTGAAACTTGCCGCAGGGCACCCTCAAGGCTTGATGACCCTCTTCTTCTCGGAGATGTGGGAGCGCTTCTGCTACTACGGCATGCGCGTCCTCTTGACGTTGTTCCTTGTGAAATCCTTGCTGAAGGGCGACTCCGACGCCGCCCTCATTTACGGTGCGTACACCGCCTTGATTTACGCCGCGCCCGTGCTCGGCGGAAAAATGGCCGACCAGTACCTCGGCTACCGCTACGCCATCCTTCTCGGCGCCGTCCTGATGGCCATCGGAGAATTCCTCATGGTCGGTGGTGCGCTTGGTGGACCTGAAGCCATCGCCACAAGCGAAATGCTCATGCTCTTTGGCATGGGAGCTTTGATTGTCGGCAACGGCTTCTTCAAAGCGAACATCTCCACCATCGTTGGAAAGCTCTATGAGGACAACGACCCCCGTCGCGACTCAGGCTTCACCATCTTCTATATCGGCATCAACATTGGGGCGCTGCTTGCCACCACCGTGGTGGCCTTTGTCGGAGAAACCTGCGGATTTGAGTACGGCTTCGGCTTGGCTGGCATCGGCATGTTGGCCGGCCTCTTCATCTTCTGGAGCGGACGTGAGAACTACGCCGCGGCACCAGGCCTCGACATCACTGAAGAAGGCCACAAAAAAGCCGGCCCCCTCAAAATTTACCAGTGGATTTCTGTGGGCTCACTCGCCCTCATCCCTGCGTGCTACTTCCTGATCAGCCAAAACGATTGGATGACTTACTTGCTGACAGGCCTGTTTGTGCTTGTGGCCGCCTCCCTGATTCGCGCAGGCATCAAAGAAGGCCCCATGTGGCGCGACCGCATGATTGCGCTGGTCATTTTCATGGTGATCAACATCGTGTTTTGGGCGTGCTTTGAGCAAGCAGGTACGTCCTTGACGCTTTTCGCGGACCGCAACGTGAGCCGCGAAATCTTCGGCTGGACCATGCCCGCTTCGATGACGCAGTTCTTCAACCCTGCGTTCATCATCATCTTCGGATCGATTTTCTCCGTGATGTGGGTGAAGTTGGACCAAATCGGAAAGAACCCCAGCATCCCCATGAAGTTTGCCCTGGGCATCCTTCAGCTCGGTGCCGGTTTCTTGATCACCCTGTTGGGCTTGCAATTCGCAGACGAGCAGGCGATGGTGCCCCTTTTGACCCTCGTCTTCTTGTACCTCTTGCACACCACAGGTGAACTCTTCCTCTCTCCCATCGGCTTGTCCATGGTGACCAAGCTCTCGCCCAAAAGCATGGCCGGAACCGCCATGGGAGGCTGGTTCCTGTCCTTCGCCATCGCCAACTATGCAGGCGGCTTGATTGCGTCGTTGACTGGAGGTCACGGCGACTCAGGCGAAGAAGTCACGGCTGCTGCTGGACTGGTGAAGTACACCGACGTGTTCGCCACCATTGGCTGGACCTGTGTGGGCATTGCGGTCTTGATTGCGCTGCTCAACAAGTCACTCAACAAGTTGATGCACGGCGTGAAGTGATTCACACCAAACCCACAAGAATCCCAAAAGGCGCCTCCGGGCGCCTTTTTTCTGCGATATTGCACACATGAGAACAACACTCTTGACCTTGGCTTTGGTGATGGCAGGTGGTTTGGCTTGGGGCCAAGCGGCAAGCATCAATTGGATGTCGCTCGAAGAGGCTGTGGCCGCCCAACAAAAGGAACCACGCAAAATCGTGATGGACGTCTACACCAAGTGGTGTGGCCCCTGCAAAATGATGATGGCCAACACCTTCACGAACGCAAGTGTCATCGAGTACATCAATTCGAATTACTACGCCGTGAAGTTCGACGCCGAATCTCCCGATCCTGTGACGTTCCAAGGCAATGAGTTCAAAAACCCCACCTACGACCCCAACCGTCGCGGCCGCAATGGCGTGCACGAATTGTCGCGGGCACTCAAGGTGAACGCCTACCCCACACTCGTATACTTCGATGAAGACGCCAACGTGATTGCCCCCATCAGCGGGTACAAGCAACCTGCCCAAATGGAGCTTTACCTGAAGTTCTTCAACGAGGCGTGGCGCGCTGGGTTTGACCAAGCGGCTTGGGAATCATACAGGGACAACTTCGAGTACACTTGGCGCTGACGCGCCGGCTGTATTGCCTGGTCGACCAACACGCTTGACGGCCGCGCTTCCCCTATCTTTGGGCTCCCTGCACGGAGTCCTTTCTTTTGGTTTGGACTTTCGACTGCAGATTGGATACAACGAAACTGCACACCAACCGCGTCTCAACATGAGTGACACAGCACGCTTGATCCTGGATGGCCAGGAGTACGAATTCCCGGTCTTGACGGGCTCTGAAAACGAAAAGGCCATCGACATTTCGAAACTTCGTGGCACCACGGGATACATCACCATGGACCCAGGTTTCAAGAACACAGGGTCGACGCAAAGCGGCATCACTTATCTCGACGGGGAGAACGGCATCCTGCGCTACCGTGGCTATTCCATCGAAGAACTCGCGGAAAAAGCGTCGTTCATGGAAGTGGCCTACCTCCTGATCTACGGTGACTTGCCCAACAAAAAGGAGCTTGACTACTTCAACGACAGCATCACCCACCACACGTTGGTGCACGAAAACATGAAGCGCTTCTTTGACGCGTTCCCTCTTGGGGCCCACCCCATGGGCATGTTGAGCTCAATGGTGGCTTCGCTTTCCACGTTCTACCCTGAATCCCAAAACCCGAACCGCGACATCACGGACATCGATCTGACGATCCACAGATTGATCGCCAAGATTCCTACCCTCGCGGCCCAGGCGTACAAGCACAACGTAGGCTTGCCCACGATGTACCCCAAGAACAACTTGAGCTACGTCGGCAACTTCATGCACATGATGTGGGGCGTGCCTGCGGAGGAATACAAAGTGGACCCCATCATTGAGTCCGCATTGAACAAGTTGTTCATCCTCCACGCAGACCACGAGCAAAACTGCTCGACCTCGACGGTACGCGTGGTCGGTTCTTCGCAAGCCAATCTGTACAGCAGCGTGTCTGCAGGGGTTTCTGCCCTGTGGGGACCGCTTCACGGTGGAGCGAACCAAGCGGTGATTGAAATGCTCGAAGCCATCCGTGCTGAAGGCAGCCCACTCCAATCTTGGATTGACCGTGCCAAGGACAAGACCGACAGCTTCCGCTTGATGGGCTTTGGACACCGCGTGTACAAGAACTTCGACCCTCGTGCCCGCATCATCAAAAAAGCGGCCGACGAAGTCCTCGGACAGCTCGGAATCGACGACCCTGTGCTCGACATCGCCAAGCAGCTTGAAGAAGTGGCGCTCAATGACGAATACTTCGTGCAGCGCGGCCTCTACCCCAACGTGGATTTCTACAGCGGCATCATTTACCGCGCCCTTGGCATTCCAACCGACATGTTCACGGTCATGTTTGCCCTGGGACGTCTCCCAGGCTGGATTGGCCAGTGGAAGGAAATGACGGAGAACCGTGAGCCCATTGGCCGTCCGCGTCAAATCTACACTGGCGCGACGCACCGCGGGTTTGTGGGACTCAACGACCGCAAGTAAGCCATGGAGGCGTTTGTGAGCACCGAGGTAGATGACCGCGGCGTCGGCAGCATCACCTTCTTTCATCCTGCATCCAACAGCTTGCCTGGCGCCATCCTTCGCAAGTTGGCCCAACACATCACCGACGCGGGTGCCAACCCCGACGTCAAGGTCATCGTGCTCCGTTCAGGAGGCGAGCGTGCATTTTGTGCAGGTGCAAGCTTCGACGAGCTTGTGGCCATCTCAAACGAACAAGAAGGCCTGGCGTTCTTCACTGGATTCGCGCTGGT
Source organism: Flavobacteriales bacterium (assembly GCA_028141885.1). The sequence continues at coordinate 8,278 of JAOIQU010000017.1, forward strand.
CATCAACGCCATTCGGACGTGCCCCAAGTTTGTGATTGGCCGCGTGCAAGGAAAAGCCGTTGGCGGAGGCGTGGGCATCGCTTCTGCGGTGGATCATTGCTTCGCCACCAAGTACGCCTCCGTCAAGTTGTCTGAACTCGCGATCGGCATCGGGCCCTTCGTCGTGGGACCTGCCGTGGAGCGCAAGCTCGGCGGGTCGGGCCTGGCCACCTTGGCCATCGACGCCCGCAGCTGGAAATCGGCCGAGTGGGCGGCCAACCACGGCCTCTACGCTGAAGTGTTCGATTCTGCCGACGCCATGGACGTGGCGGTGGACCGTTTGGCCGCAGAACTGGCGTCGAGCAATCCGGAGGCCATGGCAAACCTGAAACGAATCCTTTGGGAAGGCACCGAGCATTGGGACACCTTGCTTGCCGAACGGGCGGCTGTCTCTGGTAAGCTCGTGTTGAGTGAGTTCACGCGAGAAGCCATTGCCGCGTTCAAGGCCTGAAGAATCAAAAACCCCCGGCCGTTTTTTGACCAGGGGTTTTTTCAATGACTTTCTCGTCAGCCCATCATCGCTGGATCACCAGCGAGGCGTGACCCACACCCGAACTTGAGGACAGCTGAACGTGGTAGGTCCCAGCTGCCCATGCTGACACATCCATCGTCCAAGACGGTTGCATAAGTAGAGCTCGTTGCAACATGGTCCGTCCCGAAGCGTCGAAGATTTGGAGTTCGACTTGCTCCATCGAGCTGGGCCATTGCAATTGCAGGACGTCTGTTGCAGGGTTGGGCATCACTTGGAACACCATCGATTGCAAATCGTACACGCCTGAAGCGTCAGACACTGCGTACGGTCCGCCTTCCATTTCGCAGCCGTTGTCATCCACGACAACCACCTCGAACGAGGATGGACCGTCCAGTCCATCGAGATCTTCTGTGTCCGCCACAAACGCACCGTCCTGCGTCCAAGTCACGTTGTACGGCGCAGTCCCGCCCGCGATCGTCAGGTCAATGGCACCCGTCCCAGGTGCTGAAGCATCCGTGATGGTGGCCTCAAGGAACAGCGCCGCGGGTTCTTCAAGTTCCAAATCCACAATGCCGGTGCAACCGTTGGAATCCGTCACTTCAAGCACGTACGCGCCTCCCGTCAAGCCATCAAAGAGGCCATTTGCATTCGAGGCAGACGCAGCTCCGGTGAGTTCAAATGCGAATGGCGCGAGGCCATTGGAAACGGTGGCGTCGATCACCCCAGAGGCAACTCCAAAGCAGAGCAGGTCTGTTGTTTGGGTCACCACATTGAGCGAAGTCCCTTCGTTCACGGTGAAGGTCACCAAGGCCGAGCAGAAACTGCCCTCGGTCACCAACACGGTGTAGGTGCCTGCCGCCAGTCCGTCAAACGTGGTGCCAGCGACTTCTTCATCGTCCAAATACACCGTCAAGCTGTCTGGCGCAGACACGTTGGAAATGTCCAAGGCCACTTGAGCGTTGTTGTCTCCCGCACACGTCAACCCCTGAAGCAACGTGGTTTCGAGGGTCAAATCACAATACTGACAAGACCCATCATCAGCAATGGTCGCGAGCGGATCGTAATTGGACGCCTCTGGGTCCGTACAACCCACGCAGCTCATGCTTTCACAGGAGCCATCGTCGACGTTGGCCGTGGCGTCATAGTTGCACGCCGCTTCATCCATGCACCCGGGGAGAACACAAATCAACCCAATTTCAAAGTCGCCAGACTCCCCTGTCACACCCGACACCAGCACCCAATACGTGGTCTCTGGGGCTGTGTTCATGGTCACCGTGCTCGCCACAAAGGCCACGGGACAGATGTCGTCGAAGCCTGTGGTCTCGCTTTGGTCGTCGTTGCCCGCCACACAGGTCAAGTCCCCGCATATCCCCTCGTACACCGACAAGTAGGTGTCAAAATTGGTTCCCGGCAAACAGGTCGTCAACGTCACCTCATTGCCCGTTCCTTCAAACGTGAACCACAGTCCTGCGGTGCTCATTTGGGGGGCAGCGGTGGCGCAACCTGGAACGTCATCGACATTCGCACATTCCTCGTTGTTCATGAGCAAGCTCTCGCCACAGGCGAGTTCCAAGGCGCCTGTGCAGGCGTCGTTGACTTGGTCTGTTTCTCCGCAACTGCCATCGTCGTCGGTAGCTTGAGGATTGTAGTTGCAGAAACCCTCGTCTGTGCACCCCGGCACCTCGAGGGGATTACAGATGCCATCTCCGTCTGAATCTTCCAGACAGATACCGTCGCAGTCGTAGAATGGCTCGGCGTAGTAGCAATTTCCTGCATCGTCGGTGTAGATCGGATCATAGTTGCAGGCCAATTCGTCCGTGCAGCCAGCGAACTCCAAACAATCGCACACCCCGTCCCCGTCCGAGTCTTGCAAACAGGTTCCATCGCAGGCCGTGCATGGACTCTCCGCATATTCACACGATCCGTCGTCAAAGTTGGCCGAAGCGTCGTAATTGCAGGCCAAGGCGTCCGTGCACCCGCACACGTTGTCGCCTGCGCTTGGGAATGTCCCAGGGCCCTCAAAGAAGAAGCTCAACCGTTCTCCTGGGTCCACGTTGCCTTCCGTGAACATCTGCACATTGACCTGTCCAGACATGCTTCCATCGGTGGTGAACTGACCGATCAAAATGCGTTGGTCCTCTCCCGAAACAATGTTCAAGGAACCAGCACTGTTGGTGACGAAAATCGCCCCTCCAATGCTGTCTTGGATCAGCAGGTCCATGCCCGCTTCAAAATTGGTCTCCCAGCTGTTGTTGGTTTCTCCAATGGTGGATGGCGCTTGATCGTCGGGGCCTGCCGGGCCGTCCAACCCAATGGTCACCCAGCTGTCGAATTCAAGCGGTGGAGAAAATGGAAAGAAGGCTGGGTTGATTCCCGACCCGAGGACACTCCCGAATTCACTTTGGAAAAACGACGTAGTCGTAGAGATGACAAGGGGCACCTCTTCTTCCCCATAGATGGCGCTGATCACGTCGTTGGTGTTGGGTGTCGTGACATACATGCGGTAGGTCGTCATGCCCGCCAACAATCCAGTGTCTGGATGCGCAACAACTGTCTCCAAGTCCAAACCGTACCCCGATGCCGTTTCTTCCGCACAGGAACAGTAATCACAAGAACCATCCTCCTCGGTGGCCTCTGCCACGTAATTGCAAGCCGACTCATCTGTGCATCCCACAACCTCCGGATCGCAATTCCCATCGCCATCCGCGTCCACCAAACAATTCCCCTCGCAATCCAATCCTTCCTCGGCGTAAACGCAAGAACCGTCATCTTCATCCGCCGAGGCGTCGTAATTGCACGCTGCGGCATCGGTGCATCCCGGCACCACTTGGGTCACTGTGATCGTTTGATGAAACTCCCGGGTGTTTCCGCAACCGTCCCAGGTCGAGTAGATGCGCTCGATGACCATTTGGCCGTTGCCCATGTCCGTTGAGCTCTCCGTGACGTCATATTCTGCACCTGTGTCGCAATCGTCCAAAACAAACGCCTCGGCTGCAGGCACCGCTTCGCCGTCAAATTCATTTACGGACAGGACGTGTTCTGTTGGGAAGAAAAACTGTGGCGCCACAGTGTCGAGCACCGTGATGATGACCGTGTCAAGCAGGGTTTGCCCTGCTCCATCTGTCGCCCGGTACACCCGCGGGCACGTGTAGCTCTGAAGACAGCCAAAGGGGTAATCGAGCGGACCGTCCCCCACCCAAACCACCTCCACCCCCGCACAATCGTCGCTTGCAAGGGGCATCGTTTCCTCGATGGTTGGCATCATTTCATCACAAGCAATGGTGTCGTCAGGTGGGAAATACGTCCACGCCGGAAGCTCTGTGTCCACGGCAATGCAGCTGCCGTCGTCACAATCGGCAAGCGGATTGTAATTGCAGGCCGTCTCATCCATGCATCCACACGGTTCCAACAAGGTTGCCGGATGCACCCCCACTCCAGCAAAAGGAATGGTCATGCGGTCGCTGGGGTTGATGATGCCTTGGGTGAACATTTGGACATTCACTTGTCCTTCCAACTCGCCGTCCGTTGTGAATTGGCCCAACAGGATGCGATGGTCCTCGCCCGAGATGTTGTTGGTGATGTTCGGAGCGTTCAAAATGAACACCGATCCCCCAATGGCATCGGCCATGACGACATCCCCTCCAGCCTCAAAATTAGTTTCCCAGTTGTTGTTCGAATTGCCAATGGTCAGCGGCTCGCCCTCATTCTCAGATGGAGGACCGTCAAGACCAATGGTCAACCAACTGTCGAAGGCCATGTCGGGATAAAACGCAAAAAACGCCGGATTCATTTGGGAACCGAGCACTTCACTCGCGACGGGATCCTGGTGAAACGACGTGCTGGTTCCAATGAGAAGCGGCAACTCATCGTCCCCGTACATGGCGCTAATGATGTCGTTGTCATGGGGGGTCGACAGGTACATTCGATAGGTCGTCAACCCCGCCAAATCTCCTTCGCTGTGCGACGCGTGCACCTCAATGACCAATCCGTAGGCCTCGCTGGATTCCGCCCATGCAGATTCCGGGGCCATGGCAACACCCATCAAGCCTAAAGAAGCCCATGCCAGTGGACGAAGAATCGAAATCTTGGCCCACATGTCACAATTCAAAAACCCATTCATGCTTTGTTGTTTTCGTTGGAATCGATGCTTTAGTACTCCTGACAAAATCGTGCGTTACGCGAATCGCACCAAAAAAGTTACCCTCGCCTCGTCACCTCGCCAGACAGCGAGTCACAAAAAAGGGAGGCGATTGCCCCCCTTTTCAATCGTTTTTGGGCAGCGATCAGTGGGTTTTGATCAGCTGCAATGAGCTTGGTCGGCCGTTGGACATCATGACCAAACGATACATGCCAGCTTCTGCTGCAGACAAGTCCAGGTCGGTGCGGAAGAATCCTTCCGAAGCGTTCCATTGGCCGTTCAAGATCTGACGACCCTGCGCATCGACCACGTGGTACTGCACTTGGCCTTGGATGCCTCCTATGATGTCCACTGTGAACACACCCTGCGATGGGTTGGGGTACACCGTGGCAAGCACACCTGCTTCGATCTCGCGCAAGTCCGTGGTGATGTTGAATGTTTCAATGGAAGAACATCCATTGGCGTCCGTCACCTCCACGGTGTAGCTGCCAGAAGAGATGCCTTCGAGGTCTTGCGTGCTTTGGCCGCTGACACCTTGGCCAATCCACTCGTATTCATAGGGAAGGTTGCCACCTGTCACCGTCACGTCAATGGTTCCTTCACCAGGGTCAGAACCTTCTGAAACAATGCCTGTGATGACAATGGCATCAGGCTGGCCCACAGTGGCTGAGCCGCTCTCGACGCAGCCAAACTCGTCCTGAACAAACAACGTGTACGTTCCAGCGGTGAAGCCTCCGAATTCGTTGTTCGGGATGTAGTTGTTGCCATCCTCGCTGTACTGGAACGCCCCAGAGCCACCAACGGCATTCACCGTGATTGAACCGTCATTGTCCTCGAAGCACGAGGCGTCTACTACGTCTGTGCTCACAGAAATGGTCAAAGCCGCTTCGACCTCAACGGTTTCCTCTCCAGAGCAGCCTTCCCCGTCGGTCACCACCACCGTGTACGTGCCAGGAGCCAAATCCCCTGCCATGGTTTCCGTGGTCGCTTCACCATCGAAGGTGAAGGTGTAGTTTCCGTCTCCGTTGATTGGAGCCCAAGACACCTCCCCGTTCGCATCACCAGCGCAGAGTTCAGGTTCGACCGCAGCATTCACGAGAATGGCCGGCGGTCCAACCACAACCTCGTTTTCCATGGTCGCGGTGCATCCCAAGGAATCACGCACTGTAACCGTGTAGGTTCCACCTGACACCGACAAGGGGCTTGGTCCATAGTTTTCTCCATCCACTGAGAATCCAAATGGTCCCATACTGTTGGTGCCTCCGCCGAGCGCAGTCAAATAAATTTGGCCGTCTTGAATGTTGGCACATGAGGCATCAATGATAGGGTTGATGGATGCGAGCGACACAAACAACTCCTGGGGATTGGTCACAAAAACATCCTCAGATAACCCACTGCAACCGTTGCCATCGTACACCGTGAACGAATACGTCTGATTGTTGCCATTGGTGGTGCCAATACCTTCCCACACCAAGTCGCTCGACAATTCAGTGGGGTTGCTTGAAATGCCAAACGTGTAGTTACCATCCCCACCAGAAACGTCGGTGATGGTGATGACTCCGTCTGCGGCGTTGTGGCAAGAAACAGCGGTGGTCAATTCAGCGGTCATCGTCACAGGATCAACCTCTGGGACAGTCACCGACAAGGTGTCGCCGCACTGCGCGGCATCAACGACGATGATGTCATAAGTACCAGCCAGCAACTGACCGAAGTTTCCATAATTGGTGGCGTTACCGGCAATGGAATCGAGGTAGTAGTAATCCGCCCCTTGTGCACCAACCGCTTCCGCTTCAATGGTTCCTGAATTATCTCCAGCGCATGTAGGCGATGTGATTGCCAAGACTGCTGGATCAAATTCAAGCGTGCACGGGAAAATGCACGACAAATCATTGACGGTCGCTCCGAGTGTAGCATCGTAGTTGTCGGCCGAGGGGTCCGTACAACCGAACACATCGTTCGGGTTGGTACTGAAAGTCATTTCCGTAGCGATCTGCTCATCGGCTTGAGAGCCGTTGACGAAGACCTGCACATTGAACATCCCTGTCAATACACCATCTGTCGTTACTTGTGCAAGAAGTACTCGAGAATCATCGCCTGCAAAACTGAGACCATCATTGGCGCAAAATTCCAGTTCGGTGACATCCATGAAAACCGAATCAAGGACACACACAATGTCTTCTGATTCAAGAGTGTCCACAGGGGCATCGCATGAGTCCAATGGATTATAAGCTTCAATAACCAAGGAGTCCAGTTGCAGGTCAGTTGGGCTCGCTGCTCCGCAATTGTATACATCGAACCATGCGCCACCAATTGGGTCGGCCACAAGGAACCCATTGTCATTGTTGAAGCTTACAATGGCTGGAGAAGAGGTGCTAAACGTCGTTTGAACATCCACACCATCCTGAACGCTTGAAGCGCCGATCGTCAGCCAAGAGTCATAAGGCAAGGCGGGAAAAAAGCTGTAAAAGTCGGGGTTGACATTTGTTGCGTAGTCCCCACCAGCTTCCTGATGAAGGATTGTCCCTGTGCTGTTCAGAAACATCGGGTCCTCCGAGTCGCCAAACACCGCGGAAACGAAATCGTATTCGTTGGTCAAGTTGGCGTAGATCCGATAGGTCGTGTATCCCGCGGGAATCCCGGCGATGGAGCCATCGTGCTCCAAGACAGTTTCGACGCTGATGTTGGTCAGCTGTGCAGACGCGAGGAGTACTGTGCCCATGGCGCCTACGAAGGAGAAGAGTCTCTTCATAGAGATTGTTTTGGTTGTGAATCGATTTGGGACAAATATACAGGGTGCCAAGGCGCCGTCACTTTATGCCTCTGTCAATTCGACACGACAAATTACACACGACTCTCACCCGGTCTTTGTCAATAAAGAAGACGCAAAAAGCCCGGACAAGTTGCCCGGGCTTTCGTTCAGGCCTCGAGGGCCTCAGTCATTATTGATCACTTCTGGATCGCCAGACGCTTCACGCTGATGCCGCGCTCGTCACTGAGCATCACGTTGTACGTACCTGCGCTCAAGCGAGACAAATCGAACACCGTGTTCCCTTGGAGGGCAAGGTTTTGTTCTGACCAAACCACGCGTCCCGCACCGTCCATGACCTGCATGGTCACGCCGGCATGGAAGCCGTCGACACGCAAGGTCACTTCACCCGTTGTTGGGTTCGGGAACATGCCAAACTCCAAACGCTCTAAGTCGAACACAAAGTCCGTGCTGTCCTGAATGGTGTCACCCACACAGATGCAGTCGATGTTCAAGGTGTCGTTTTCAGTGTTCTCGTCCATGTCGTCACATGCGTCACCTGGGTATTCACAAGACTCATTGTCGGTGTTGGCATCCATGTCGTAGTTGCACGCCAAGCTGTCCAAACAACCCAACACCATCAACGTGCCCACACACTCACAAGAGTCGTTGACGGTGTCGTCAATCGTCATTTCGTCCATGTCGTCACACGCTTCTCCAATGACCAAGCATGAGCCGTCGTCGGTGTTGGCCATTTCGTCGTAGTTGCAAGCCATGTCGTTTGTGCAGCCCAACATGATTTCTTCATCACAAATGCCGTCACCATCGTTGTCGGCGAAGCAGTCTCCACCGCATTCACCCAATGCATCGAGGTACTCACAAGAGCCGTCATCGACGTTGGCGTTCATGTCGTAGTTGCATGCATCCTCATCCGTGCAGCCCTCGATGACCAAGTCTCCGGCACAAACACATGAATCATTCACCATGTCGTTGATGGTCATGTCGTCCATGTCATCACACGTATCTCCGATGACCAAGCATGAACCATCGTCCATGTTTGCGGCCATGTCGTAGTTGCAGGCAAGGCTGTCAGTGCAACCCATCACCAGCATTTCGCCCATGCACACGCAATCCTCTCCCAACATGTCGTTGATGGTCATGTCGTCCATGTCATCACAGGCATCACCGGGATAGGTGCAAGACCCATCGTCCGTCATGGCAGTCTCGTCATAATTGCACGCCGCGTCGTCTGTGCAACCCGCATCTCCGAGGCAGGCTCCACAAGAATTGTAGCAGTGCAGAGGAATGACTTCATCCACGCCTGAGCGGACAAACGTCCGGTTGAAACTGCCAAATGGATTGGGCAATCCACAACCAGCAAGAGCAAAGTCTGTTGTATCCAAACCAATGGCATAGACGCCTGACTCCTCGTTGTCGTTTTCTGGGTAACCAATGCTGTACTTATAGGTCACCGTTGCAGGGCCTTGAATCAATTGTGTTGTCTGCCAAATTCCATCTGTTTCTGTCAGCTCAATTGCAGACCCTTGCCAACCTGTGAAGTCACCAAGAAGATAAATCGAAGTGTCGCCCAATTCAAGTTCACTTGCATCCACTTGGAATGTCAAATTTGCCGGCTCTGGATCTGGAACGCACGCAACGCCCGGGCAAGCGTTGAAACAGCACTCATACGAATTGTTGTCTGCGTCAAAAGAGGCTCCGCGGTTGTTTCCGTCGTTCGAACCAGAGCACTCCGTGCCTCCCATGCTCTCATTGGGATTAGACCAATCGTTGCCGTTGATGAATTTGAATTCATGATAGCCTGGCTGAATTTCCAAAGTGACTGACCAAGTCCCATCGCCGTTGTCCGTCAAAGGGGTGTCACCTGCTTGCCAACCCTGAAAGGTCCCTGCCAAGTGCACACCAAACTCAGAAACAGACCCAACTTGCGACATGTCAATTGTAAACGTCACCTCCAAAGGCAGGATGCAAGAAGAACAGGCGTTGAAGCAGTACGCGTCTCCTGCAGCGTTTGCGGTCAACACCATGTTTTCGCTGTCCAGCGTTAAGGTTCGATTTCCTGTACCATCACCACAGTCTTCCCCAATCAATTCGTTCACATCAGTCCATGCATTGCCGTTGATGAATTTGAACGTGATGGTAGAACCACTGTCCGCTTCAAAAGATTCGATGGCTTCGTAAATCATGTCTCCGTCGGCGTCAGTCAACTCAGTTCCATCAGGGGTCCAACCCTGGAAGTCACCAGCAACGTGCACGCCAAACGGCGACACCTCCTCATTGCTCATGTCAACTCGGAATCTCACCGTGGTCATGCCACAAGCCGCACAACTGTTGTAGCACACCGTCGAAGAGGCTTCACCCATCACGCCATCCACTTCGATTTGGCGGTTGCCATCAAAGGCACACGCACCGGGAATGCCCTCATCGGAACCCCATGCATTGCCATTGATGAATTTGTACTGGTAGGTGGCGGCGCTGTCAGACGTGAAGGTGTACGACCACGTGCCGTCGCCGTTGTCCGTCATGGGTGTGTCACCTGCTTGCCAACCCTGAAAGTTGCCGGCGACGTGAACGCCTTCAGGGCTGACTGTTTCGTTGGACATGTCCACCGTGAGGGTCACAGTGGTTTGGGCCCAAGCTGCTGAGGCCAACATGACCGCAGCGACAAAAGAAAAAACATGTTTCATCGAGAATCGTTTGAATTGATGTGGTGTAAAAAAGACACTTTGTGCAAACTTAGTGGGAATTGAGGCGAACTTGGACGCGATTTGACCCCACAAAAACCGCAATTCATGCACATCGATTCGCAGATGATGTTGGTTACTTCGAAAAAGACCCTCACCAAATGGATTGGGTTCACCTTACTGATCGTCAACAACTTGACGATGTCAGGCCAACTGATTGTCGATCCTCCCAATTGGTGGGGAAACCTCGAGCAAGGGCGTGTCGAGGTGTTGGTGTCTGGGGCAGAAATGGGCGTGGTGACCAGAGTGACATGCGGAGATGAATTCGTGGTGATCGAGGGATGGCGAGCCGCACAATTGCCAGGTCACGTATGGATAACGTTGGACGTGAGTGCTGTGGAGACGTCCCGGGATGTCGTGTTGACTTTGTCGACCGAGCAAGGCATGAAGCAAGAAGCTTCCTTCCACGTGGATCCTTTGTTGGATCGAAGCAATCGGCTGGACCAATGGGAGGCGGTTCCGGCCATGTATTTGATCATGCCTGACCGGTTTTCCAACGGCAATCCCAACAACGATGACGTCGACAGCGCCAAGGAACGCGGAGTGGACCGCACTGAGATGTACGCGCGACACGGTGGAGACCTACAAGGAGTGACCGATCGTTTGGGGTACTTGGAAGATTTGGGTATTGGAGCCATTTGGATGACGCCGGTCGTGGAAAACGACCTTGCCAAAACGTCCTACCACGGATACGCATGCACGGACAGCTACAAGGTCGACCCACGCCTGGGCACTTTGGACGACTACAAGAAGCTTGCTCGGGAAGCCCACCGGCGTGGGATTCGCGTGGTCCACGACTGGGTGCCCAACCATTGGGGCAGCGAACACAGACTCCTCACCCACCCCGTTGACAGCGCCTGGGTGCACAATTGGTCAGGAGGCTTCGACGAAACGAAACGCACCAACTACCGCAGCGGCGTGGTCATCGACCCACACAGACAACGGGCCGATGAAGCGGCATTCAACGACGGTTGGTTTGACCGAATGATGCCCGACATGGACCAGCGCAACCCGGACTTGCAACGCTACATGGGAACCAACATCTTGTGGTGGATGGCTGAGGTCGGCATCGATGGACTCCGGATTGACACCTACACGTATGGCGCGCAAGATGCCATGGCGGCCATGACCAAGCGCATCGCCGAGGCGTTCCCCGAGTCGTTCATGTTTGCCGAGGCATGGGTGTATGGTTCAGCCAAACAAGCGGCCCTCGTCGAAGGCACGGGATTTGGATGGGGACCGATGACGGGCCTGGACGGGACCGTGGACTTTGCGTGGCACTTTGCCATGCAGGAGGTCGTGCACCAGGGTGAAGGTTGGGAGCACGGCATCGGCGCGGTGTACGAAGTCCTCGCCGAGGATTTTTTGTACCCCCATCCCAACAGGCTCGTGACCTTCTTGGACAACCACGACACCCACCGCTGGATTGCAGAAGCAGGAACTGGCGACAAAGCACGTGCCGGCATCGCCATGCTGTTGATGGGGCGTGGCATCCCCTGCCTCTATTACGGGACAGAACTCGGGTTTGATACGCGTTGTGAACCCGACGGCAAGGTCCGACAAGACATGCCTGGCGGCTGGGCCGAGGACGAACGGAGTGCGTTTGAGGCGGGCGGCCTGACAGACGACGAACAAGCCTGGTTCGACCATGTCCGCGGACTCCTGAAGCTGCGCCGACAGCATCCAGCGGCATTTCAGGGTGGCATGGAACACTTCTTCCCGAAGCGCGGCGTCTATGGGTTTGCCCGAACCGACGACAACGTGCGCGTGGTCACTTTGGTCAATGCGGCCTCAGAGGCCCGTCCCTTGCCTTGGGACAACCTCGAGGATTGGCTCGACGGAGCGGCAAGCGTGGAAGAACTTCAAGGGGACGGATCTCTCAAGACCGTGGATGTGCGGTCCATCGAGCAGCTCGAGGCGTGGGCGCACAAAGTTTGGGTCGTCACGCGATGAACTGGGCGAGCGCTTGGCGCCAAGGCTCGGGCACAGGGATCGTGGCCTGGGTTTGGTGATCAAAGCACACAAGCACCGTCTTGGCACGGGCCACAGGATGCCCATTGCACGTCATCTCGTAGTGGACATCCATGCTCTTGTTGCCGAGGGCACCGATATGACTTGACACCTCCAAGACGTCGCCCAAACGTACCGGCCGCACATAATCGATGGTGTGATGGGCCACGAGCACGCCCACCTTGGACCAATCCCAAGTGCCATCTCCCATGGCCTGTCTCCACCAATGAATTCGGGCCTGCTCCATGTAGACAATGTATTTGGCATTGTGCACAACGCCGTACGTGTCCACGTCGCTGAAGCGGATTTCAGGGCGATATGGGGTGATCTCTTTCATGACGCGAAGGTATTGTGAAGGCTCCCCTCCTACTTTTGCGGCATGCTTCAACTGCCACGTCGCGTCCACCTTGCCTTGCACCTTGTCGGAGCCGCCCTTGCCTTGGTCGGCATTGCAGGGTTGCCCAGTGCGGTGGCACCATGGGTGTGCTTGGCATCTCATGGTGCCGGAGCCTGGACGCACCGTCCCGAGTCAGATCCGGCGCGGGACACTGAGTTTTTGGGCATCGTTCGGACCAGCTTGGCCATTGTCGCGTGTCTGGTGGCAGCAGGTCAGCACTGGGTAGTTGGGGTGACTGGACCTGAATATTTGGCCTTGGCGGCCACCTCTTTGGTCCTGGAATGGGTGCGACCTGCACCTGTGAAATCGGCGTGAAACCCGCGTAACCTCAGGGAAACGAGGCAAAAACAGCCCCAAAAAGCCACCCTTATCAACAAAGAAGGGTCGTTTGTCCACAAAATGCACTCTGATGCCCGCTATCCCTTGTCAGCACTGGGATTGCACGTATACATTTGGCCGAGACATTTTTGTTTAACCTCAACTCATACTCTATGAACAAGTCTGAATTGGTCGATGCAATCGCATCTGGTGCAGGTCTCTCAAAGGCTGACGCTGCACGCGCTCTCGACGCCACTACTGGCGCAATCCACGGTGCCCTCAAGGGCGGTGACCGCGTTTCTCTCGTTGGTTTCGGTTCTTTCTCTGTCAGCCACCGCGCTGCGCGTACTGGCCGCAACCCACAGACCGGTGCTGAAATCAAAATCGCTGCCAAGAACGTTGTGAAGTTCAAGGCTGGCGCTGGCTTGAAGGTCTGATCCTTCAGTTGCAAAATTGTGAAATCCCCTCGCTTCGGTGAGGGGATTTTTTTGTCCCGAACTTTGAGCTGTGCCGTTCGCCCTCCCCTCCAATGCTGATGTCAGCCACGCTGAAGCGTGCATGGACGTGCTCCGGCCCTTGTTAACCGAGGCCCGGTTGGCCAAGCTCCAACACGTCATCGCACGGCGCACTCGCCATGTTTCCGTGGTGCTCGAGAACGTCTACCAGAGCCGCAACGCCAGCGCAGTGATGAGAAGCGCGGACGGGCTTGGGTTGCTTGACGTGCACCTCATTGAAAACGAGAACGCATGGTCACGCAACAAAGGCGTCGCCAAGGGCGCTTCGCAATGGCTCAACCTCCATCGCTACCACCACGCCGAAGATCCACGACTGGCATGTGTCGAAGCCCTCAAATCCCGTGGCATCCAATTGGTGGTGACCTCTCCCCACGCCGATGGATTCACACCCGAGACCCTTCCCCTTGACCGACCTGTGGCCCTGGTCATGGGCACCGAGTTTTCAGGCGCATCGGTTTTCATGATGGAACACGCCGATGCCTTCGTGGAAATCCCCATGCATGGCTTCGCGGAAAGTTTCAACATCAGTGTGGCCGCGGCCATCCTCATGCAACGATTGCGGCACCGGCTGGAAACCTCTGGACAAACATGGCACTTGCATCCGAGCGAGCAGACCGTCCTCGAGGCCGAATGGATGCACAAATCGGTCCGCAACGCTCAAGGCATCTTGGCCCGACATGGCTTGACGCCCCCTCCCAACCTCCTCCCGTGAGCACACCCACACCCTTCCGAACAGACGTTTGGAACCTCCTTCGCATCGCGGTGCCGATTTCGCTCGGCAGCCTGGTGCAATTCCTGGTGGTGCTCACCGACAACTTTTTCCTGAGCCGGGCTGGGGAAACGGAAATCAACGGTGCAGGCAATGCGGGACTCGTGTATTTGACCTTCACCATGGTCATCATGGGAGGCAGCGTGGGCATCCAAATTCTCGTGGCCCGCTTCAAAGGCCAAGGCCAGCCCCAGCAAATGGCCCAAGCCTTCCGGACGGGACGCCTGTGTCTCGGTGCCCTTGGCGTGCTTTTGGCAGCTATCTTGCTGGGCATCAACGCACTCGGCGGTTGGAAGCTGCTGCTCACCAACCCCGACGTGCAAGCGGTGTTCGAGCCATTCTTGGGCATTCGGGCTTGGGGGTTGTTGCCGTTTGCCTTGCTGATGGCTGTGGAAGCCGATTGGATTGGCCAAGCCAGGACCCTTCCCATCCTTGCCCTCGCCTTGCTCATGGCCAGCACCAATGTGGTCCTCGACGCCATGTGGGTGGAAGGTTGGTGGGGTGGCACGGCCATGGGTGCCCGCGGCGCAGCATACGCCTCGTTTGTGGCTGAATCCGTCGGCGCCGTCTTTGCGTGGTTGTGGGCGAGCCGCCGCACCCACCCTGAGGCGTTCATGGGATGGGCCGCGCGCAACCACGCCATGGAACGTCAATGGTGGCGGCTGTCCGCCCCAGTCATGGGGCAATTTGGGATGACCATCGCCACATGGGCCTCGTTCTTCTTTTTTGTCGAACGCGTCGGCATGATGGAACTCAAGGTCAGCCACTTGACGAGAAATGCCTTCATGCTGGCGTTTGTGATTTGCAGCGGCTTGGGCCAAACCACGCGCACCGTCGTCAGCACCCTGCTCGGCGAAGGTCGACGGGACGCCCTGCGACCTGCCGTGCTCAAACTCCTCGCCTTGAGTTACGGTGGGGTTTGGCTTCTCACCCACGGATACATCTTCTACCCCGATTGGATTGCATCCCACTTCTTTGACGACACCACGGGGCTCTCAGCCATGTCGGCCACCTTGGGGACGGCATTTGTCGCATTGCAGTTTTACGCCATGTCTTCGATCCTCATCTCTGTGTTGCAAGGCGCAGGATTCACAAAGCACGTCTTCGCCATCGAATTCGTTTCGGTGGGCATTTACGTGGTGGTCGCCTATGCCCTGACCTTGGTTTGGACGCAGCCCATTCACGTCATTTGGCGGGCGGACTGGGTGTACTTTTTGTGCATGATTGTCGGTTCAGCCGTCGGTCTTTGGCTGCTTCCATGGCAAGACGGCCATCCCTCTTTGAAGGAGGAAGCTTGAGCCTGACCTTTGCAGCATGGATGTGACCACTGACCGCGCACCGAAGAGCCTGCGCATCGTGTTTCTCGGAACCCCGCAATTTGCCGCCACATGCCTCGAACAGCTGCTCGAGAGCCGGCACGAAATCGTCGGGGTGGTGACGGCTCCTGATCGGCCTGCTGGACGCGGACGGTCCTTGCGCGCCAGTGAAGTCAAGCAGGTTGCCGAAAAACACGGCCTGCCTTTGGCGCAGCCGGCGTCGCTGAAGTCGCCGGACTTTCATGCCTTGCTCGACACTTGGAATCCCGACTTGGGCGTGGTGGTGGCGTTTCGGATGTTGCCCGAATCCGTTTGGAACCGCTCGCCCCTGGGCACCGTGAACCTGCACGGCTCGCTGCTGCCCCAGTATCGCGGAGCGGCTCCCATCCACTGGGCCGTGCTCAACGGGGAAACGACCACGGGCGCGTCTACCTTCTTGCTCAAGCACGAAATCGACACCGGTCATGTGCTCGGCAAGGTTGAAGTCCCAATCGGGCCAGACGACACCACCGGCATTGTTCACGACCGGCTCCTCGAGGCCGGCAAACACCTGCTGGTGACCACTGTGAACGACCTCGCTGACGGCACGGCGCAACCCGTCCCGCAATCCGAACTCACGACAGAAGGCGAGCGCTTGAACGAAGCTCCCAAGTTGTTCAAGGAACACGGCCTCATCGACTGGAGCCGCGATGCACAAGAGATCCACAATCAAATCCGAGGGCTCCACCCCTTCCCCGGGGCTTGGACCACCCTTCCCGAAGGCGGCACCCTTCGGATTCACAGCTCCGCCCTGTCCAGCGACTGGGGCAGCGCTCCAGGCACCGTCCACAGCACCAAGACCAAACTTTCAGTCCAATGTGGGCACGGAGCTGTAAGCTTGTTGCGCGTCCAGCCCCAAGGCAAGCCAGCCATGGACGTCAAGGACTTCCTCAACGGCCTCCGAACACCCCTTCGTATCTTAGGTAACGCATGAACATGAACGCCACCTCCACACGCATCCTGAGCGCGATGCGCAACTTGGCTGTTGCCTGCGCCGCCTTCGTGACCGTCACGTTGGCCGGGGCTCAAGATTACGTCCCGGACTTGGGACCTGCGTTTTTGGCGGATGAGGTGGCCACCGTCCGGCTGACGCTGGCTGCCGAAGATTTGGACTTCATCCTCAATCCGGACAACGCCTATTCCAACGTGGAATGGCCCGGCACTTTTGTGTACGAGAGCTCGCTTGGCATCGACACCGTGACCAATGTTGGCATCCGACTGCGTGGCAACACGTCCCGGACGGCGGGAAAGAAGAGCTTCAAAGTCAGCTTCAACACCTTCACGGCCGGCGGCAAGTGGAACGACCTGGAAAAGCTCAACTTGAACGGCAACCACAACGATCCGTCCATGTTGCGTGCGCGCATGGTTTGGGACTACATGCGAGAACAAGACTACGTCACCCCGCGCATCAGCCACGTCAAATTGTACATCAACGAAGAGTATCGGGGACTTTACATCAATGTCGAGCACGTCGATGAGGAGTTCCTCAAAAAGCGGTTCAAGCACGACCACGGCAACCTTTGGAAATGCACGTACCCCGCAGATTTGGCCGACCTCGGCGACATCCCGGAGTCTTACAAATTCACCCCATCGTGGAACGGCGAACAACGCGTCTACGAACTCAAGACCAACGAAACGGCAGACGACTACAGCGCCATTCGAGACTTGTGTCACACCGTGGGCTCAGCGAGCGACGCCGAGTTTCAGTGTGCCCTGGAGTCGGTGTTTGACGTCGACGGCTTTTTGAAATTGGCCGCCGTTGAAATCCTGGTCGGACACTGGGACAACTACATCGGCAACCAAAACAACTTCTACCTCTACGAACGCCCCTCTGATGGCCGGTTGATGATGATCAGCTACGACGTGGACAACACGCTGGGCATTGAATGGGGCGGCAACTGGTCCAATCAAAACGTCTACGACTACGACCAATGGGGCACCAAGCCGCTGTACGACCGGATGATGGGCGTGGAGCAATACCGAACGCGTTTGGGATGGTACATCCGAGACTTGATCGACAACGGCGACTTTTCTGGTACGGCTTGGCTGGAGCGTGGAAACACCCTCCTCAACATGTGTTTGCCCGCAGCCCTCGAGGACACGTACCGCACGTTGGACTACGGGTTCGACAACTACGACTACCTCAACTGCCTCACCAGCGGCTCAGGTGGGCACGTCACCCAAGGCATCGCCGAGAACGTGAACGCTCGCGCCACCAGTGCATACAGCCAAACGTCAGACGCGCAATTCCCCCGTGACATCCAAGCCTGGGTCTACACCCCCGTCGTGGACGACACGCTTCGCGTTAAAGCAGAAGCGGCAGGCACCCCCCTGTCTGTCCAACTGCACCTCAGTTTGGACGGCGGCGGTTTCAACACGTACCCCATGAACGACGATGGGCTCAGCGGCGACGGGCTGGCGGGCGACGCGCGGTTTGGGCTGAAGGTACACCTGCCCAATGCCGACCAAGTCAGCTGGTACACCTCGGCGACGTACAGCGACGGAGCCCAACCCACTGACCCGTGTGTGCCAAGGCAAGCTTGGATCAGCCGCACCTCTGATGTGCCCTTCCGCATCAACGAGGTCATGGCACAAAACACGTCCTACATCACCGACGAAGCCGGTGGGTTCGCCGATTGGGTCGAACTGGTCAACGTAAGCAGCGAAGCGGCGGACGTTTCAGGCCTCGTGCTCACGAACCGACGCAGCGAACCGCAGCGTTACGCTTTCCCGTCCGCGACAGTTGCTGCAGGCGATCACCAGTTGGTGTGGCTCGACAACGACCCTGAAGAAGGGCCCTTACACGCCTCCTTCAACATCGAATCCACTGGAGACGATCTGATCTTGAGCGTTTGGGACACCTTTGGGTGGCGTTGCGTGGACCAAATCGATTGGGCCTCGCCCCAACTGTCCAACACGAGCCTTGGTCGAGTCACCGATGGCGCAGCCGAATGGACCACCTTCGTGCCCAACACCTCCACGCCCCCGACCCCCGATGCGGCCAACGCCGGTCCCACGGGCAACCCCTGCCCTGAAGACCTCGACGGCGACGGCGCCGTGGGCGTCAGCGACGTGTTGTTGGTCCTTGGGCAATATGGCTGTGCTTCCAACTGCACCATGGACATCGACGGCGACCAATCGGTGGGCGTGAGCGACGTGTTGGCAGTGCTGAGTGTCTTTGGCGAACTCTGCTGAGCCATTCTCAAAAGCCAGTCCTGACCACAAGCATGAAAAAAGGGCGAGGATGACCTCGCCCTTTTCATTGCGTTTCTGTCAAGCGTCAATCGCAACTCCCGCCAAAGGCGGCGAGGATTTGCAAAATGTCGTTCACGTTGGTTGCGCCGTCGTTGTTCAAGTCTGCTTCGCAAACGCCCGTGCAACCAAAGTCCGCCAGCAACATGAGGATGTCCGCCACGGAAATCAAGCCGTCCTGATTCAAATCTTCCGGACACAAATTTGGAAGGGCTTCATCGGCGTCGATGACGCCGTTGCAGTTGTTGTCGATGCCTTCTGCCGTCCCTGCAGCACCAGGGTAAACGGTGTTGTTGTCATCGTCGCAGTCACCCGTCTCCAAGCTCAAGCCTGGGCCCAATTCGCACACATCTGCAATGCCAACGCTTCCTCCAATGCCGTCGCCGTCGAGGTCCTCATACACAATGTCGTAAGGCAAGATGCATGAGCCGTCGTCGATGGTTGCGTTGGGGTCGAAGTTGCATGAGAAAATCTCAGTGCAACCCGTGCAGCTGGTGAATTCGCAAGAACCGTCGTCTGTGGCCGCTGCAGGGTTGTAGTTGCATGCATTGGGGTCGGTGCATCCTGAGCAGCTCGAGTAATCGCATGAGCCGTCGTCTGTGGTCGCACTTGGGTTGTAGTTGCACGCGGTTGCGTCGGTGCAGCCTAGAATGTCGATGTCATCCGAGGTGCACAGTCCAGTCATGGTGAACGTGGCATCGTAGTTTGATGAACCACCTGTCGTCCACCCATTGATGAGGGTAATCGACCACAATCCTGTGCCGCTCAATGCAGCGCCACTGAGGTCAATGGAGGCTGTGTAAGTGCCTGCAGTGCTGACCTGCCAAGTATCTGGCCACACCACGGCGTAGTTGCCCAAATCTGCGCAAGTCGCACTTGTCAAATTGTATCCACCCAAGGCCACACAGCTGCCGTCTGGCAAGCCAATTTCAACCAAGAGGTCGGCTGGCCATGCGCCGGTGCCTTCCGCCTGCGACCAATCCAAAGTCACCTCGAGCGAAGACAAAGTTCCATAGGCGCCAAACTCGACTGCGCTGCCCGCCACAGTTTGGGCCAATGCGGCCTCGCTGACAGACACAGGGAAATCGCATGTGTCCGTGCAACCGTCAACTGGATCGGGCATCACACATGAACCGTCGTCCACCGTTGCATCTGGGTTGTAGTTGCAAGCATCTGCATCGGTGCAACCCACGCAAGAAGTGAAATCACATGTGCCGTCGTCTGTCGTCGCTTCGGCATTGTAGTTGCACGCAGTCTCGTCGGTGCAGCCAAAGCCAGAGCCAAGGCAGAACTCGGCGCTTTCTGTGTCCGCAAATTCACCACCGGTGGCGAGCACTGTTCCTTGAGAGGACACCGTGTACAAACCTGTACCGTAAGCACAGCAGATTCCGTCTCCGAAGGAGTCGTTGATTGTGAACGTGTAACAACCAGGCTCAACGCAAACTTGGGTCACTTCCTCCACGGCTGCGGTGGCATAAGGTCCTCCGGCCGCCACCACGGCACCCGAGGCGTCGGTCAGGCTCCACGTGGTTTCTCCTGGGTAGTTGTCCGTCAAAATCGTGACGGTCAACCCCTCTCCTCCGAAGATGCATGAACCGTCATCAATCACAGCAGCGGGGTCATAGTTGCAGGCCGTGGCGTCTGTGCAACCGCCACACGTGCTGTTGTCGCCGCCGCACACACCACACTCGTCGTTGACAAGGCACGAACCATCGTCCAACAACGCGTTGGGATCAAAGTTGCAGGCAGCCGCGTCGGTGCATCCCGAGCAGGTGCTGTTGTCGCCGCCGCACACACCACACTCGTCATTCACCGTGCAAGAACCATCGTCCTGGGTGGCAGTGGCGTCGTAGTTGCAAGCCGCAGGGTCGGTGCAACCGTTGCAGTCAAAGTTGCATGAACCGTCGTCGAGTGTGGCGTCCGGGTTGTAGTTGCACGCCGTTGCGTCTGTGCACCCCAATCCGCAGGAGTCCACTCCGATTTGGACCACATCTGAGCCTTGTGTGGCGCCGTCACCCTGCTGGGCTGTGTCCAAATCACCCGTGGCGAGCACGTTTCCGCCAGCGTCCGTCAAAGTGTAAATCGCCCCATTCCATCCATCGCCGTAGCTGTCGGTCATGCTGAACGTGAAACAGCCCTCAGGCAAACACGCTGTGACAGTGCCCGCACCTCCTGAAGCGTAGACTTCGCCGTTCAAATCCAAGGACCATCCGATCTCACTATCCCAGGTTCCGCCTCCGACGGCAATGGTGATGCCTGTGCCAGGAATGCATGAGCCGTCTTCAATGGTGGCGTTGGGATCGTAATTGCATGCAGCTGCATCCGTGCAACCCGTGCAAGAGCTGTTGTCGCCGCCGCACACTCCGCAATCGTCCAATTGCAAACAAGAGCCGTTGTCCGTAATGGCTTCGGGGCTGTAGTTGCAGGCCGTGGGGTCCGTACAACCCAGGTCAGGATTGCAATCCTCAATGGCCAAATCCAAGGCGTTGCGCACATTAAGGCGTCCCCCAGTGACGGTCTCGCCCACCAAGTTGGGCACGGCGTCCACGCCACTGAGAATGTATCCGCGAACGGCATCGGCCGTGGCCTGGGGAGAGGTCAACGCGCTGGAGGCCAAGTCCGCGCAAGGCGCGCTGTACACCAATGCGATACCGCCCGCAACACACGGGCTGGCAAACGACGTGCCCGACGTGCCTCCGTACCCTGTGGAACCCGAAGGCAAGAACACGTTTTCTCCCGGCGCACCGAGGTCAATGGTCGTGGCACCATAGCCTGAGAACGTCCGCACGTCGCTGTCGTTGGTCGCAGTCACCGCCACCATGTAGTCTGAACCACACCCCGTCGGCATGTCCCCCACCACGTCAATGTTGACGTTGTTGTTGGCGGTGGCGCCGCAGTTCAAAATGCCCGCAGCACCGAGGTCATCGTAATACGCGCACCACACAGGGTAGTTGGCTGGGTTGGCGCCGTCAATGCCCCAAGAGGCGTTGGTCGCCACAACGAACGCACCCTGCGTGCCTCCCGAAGTGTTGTAGAGGTTCCGCATGGTGTAGGGATAGTTGTATGCCGCAATCACATTGGACTCGGTGAGACCACCTCCCATGTCTACTTGCATGATCTCTACATCCCAATTTACGCCTGCACCGCCATTGCCGTTGTTGCCCGTGGCGCCAATCATCCCACTGACAGATGTCCCGTGACCACCCGCCGCAATCGCGTCGTTGTTGCTCCCTGCGTTCCATCCGTTGTAGTCGTCCACGAACCCATTGTTGTCGTCGTCAATGCCGTTGCCAGGAATTTCCTCGTTGTTGACCCAGTGGTTGTCGATGAGGTCCACATGGTTGTAGTTCGAGCCACCTCCTTCGAGGACTGCCACCACAATTCG
>JAOIQU010000018.1 GCA_028141885.1 Flavobacteriales bacterium
CATGGAAGCAATTGACCGACGTGCTCGGCGAACGCGTCCAGCTGGTGGGTGACGACTTGTTTGTGACCAACGTGCGCCGCCTGTCACGAGGCATCGATGAAGGTGTGGGCAATTCAATCTTGGTGAAGGTGAACCAAATTGGCACCTTGTCTGAGACCATTGATGCAGTGAGCATGGCTCATCGCGCAGGGTACACTTCTGTGATGAGCCACCGAAGCGGAGAGACGGAAGACACGACCATTGCCGATTTGGCTGTGGCCTTGAATACGGGGCAGATCAAAACGGGTTCTGCAAGCCGCTCCGACCGCATTGCGAAGTACAATCAACTGCTGCGCATTGAAGAAGAACTTGGCAGCAACGCCCAATATCTTGGGGTGGCGTTTCGTTGATGCTTGAAGGCACACGAAAAAAGGCAGGTCTGAGAGACCTGCCTTTTTTGTTGTCCGTTAGGTTCGAGTGAGATCAGGAACGGTAGGCGTAGAGCACAATCCCTGCGGCCACGCCAACGTTGAGAGAGGACGTTTTGCCTTGCATGGGGATGGAAATCGAAGACGTGCAATGTTTCAGGACGTCATTGGACACGCCTTGGTGTTCATCCCCCAACACGAGGCAAGTGGGGGTGTCGTTGTTCAGGGCGCTGAGTTTACTGGTTCCTTTCTCAGAAATAGCCACCGCTTGCAATCCGAGGTTCGTGACGGAGGAAACTGCTGAAGCCATGTTTTTCGCCCGACACATGGGGATGCGAAGCAAGGCTCCGGCCGACGACTTGACAGCCTCTTCGTTGATGGGCGCGGAACCTGATGTCGGCACGAGAAGGGCGGTGGCCCCGAAGCATTCAGCCGTGCGAGCAATGGCCCCTAGATTTCGGACGTCGGTCACGCCATCAAGCGCAACGACAAGGGGCGTTTCACCGCGCTCAAAGGCCCCGAGAACCACCTCATCGAGGGGCTGAAACTCAATGGGAGAGGTGAACGCCACCACGCCTTGGTGATTTTTGCGGGTGATGCGATCCAGTCGCTCTTTGGGTACTGCTTGGGCCGGGATGTCCAAGGCGCGACATTCGCGGAGGATGGTGCTCAGCTCATCGGTTTGCTTGCCCTTCAGGAAAAGGACTCGCTGAAGGGGTTTTCGCTCTTCCAATGCTTCAAGCACAGGATGAATGCCAAACAAAAAAGTCCGTTCTGAGGGGCGTCGATGCATAGGCGCGAAGGTACGCGGGGACCGCCCAACATGGTCAATCGCCTCGGACCCTCCCGTTTCGCCAGTTGCTGACCCCTCGGTCCCAAACCGAACGGAATTGGATGCTGCGTTGAAGCTCAAACGCATTCCCGTCAAAGGCATGGGGTTTGCGGCGAAAGTGAAACGTCAATGCGTTCGCCGTTCCTTCCTCGCCGTAGATCCAATATTCGTTGCGGGCATCTCGTCTGACGCGTTGAGGGACGCCAAACACGATGTGGATCATGCCGCGATCGGTGCGCCAACCTTCGACAATCCCTGAAAAGGAAAGGTTGGCTTCTTCGACGCGTTCGTAGAACGTGGTGAGCAAGTCACGGGCGGCTTCAGGGGAGTCACCGCAGGCAAGCCAAAATGCATCCAGTGCATGCTTGGGATGCTCGGCATTGGTCAATTTTTGGAATTCTGAACGCGAGGCGATGAATCGCAGTGGTGCAATGAGTTCGTTGGCTTCCCTCAGTTCTGGAAAGGCCTCGGACCGTGCGTGCACCCGTATGGCCAAGGGTGCGTTGCGCAACTCGATGACTGTGGTGCCATCCGGGACCACAAGGACCATCAAGCTGTCTGCCTCGACGGCTCCTAGCGGCGCAGGCTGCAAGGTGTCCCATCGCGAACGTCCGCTGCTGAAAGGAGGGGGCGGGAGGGCTCGCGGAGGGGTGTAATTCTGAACCTCCCAAATCAGAGGTCCGGCGACAGGCGCAGCCTGATTGTAAGGCATGCGAATGAACAGGGTGTCGCCGACTTCGGCGTCTTCACCAGGCAAAGGCCAATGTTCACGTTGGCTCCAAATCAGCAAATCTGAAGGAGTCCAGGTGCCGTTGGCCCCCAGCCACACGCGTGATTGCACCGAGGCGTTTCTCAAAACATCGCTCAGGCTGACTTCCAAGGCAGGGGTTGTTGGCAGTTCATCCAATGTCCAACGTGCTCTCAATATGGAGGGAGCGTCGGACCAAGCGGTGTCGCACAGCAACCAGGTTGTGTCGGCCACAGAGACTTCGAGTTCCGCCACGAATGGGGCGGAAGCATCGGCTCGGCTGTAGAGCAGTTCTTTTCTTGGCAAGCTCAGGTAGACGTCGAGTTGGCCCAGATCAGCCCTTCTGTGGAACGTGAAGTTGGGATGCAACGTCGACGCTTCTCGATCGTAAGGCCGCCGTTGTGAAGGAACGGTCATGCCAGACATGGCACAGCCGGCCAGCAGAAGCAACGCCCCAACCAGCCCCATCCATGCGCAAGCGCCTCGGAATGGTGCGTACGGCATCGAAATGAGCGAGGGTTTTTCAGTGTGGGACGCAGTCACCTCACGAAAGTACAGACTGGTCCTCTTGCCACGTGATTGAAGCGAAGTGTAACCTTTTCGAAGAGGCACCCGTAACGGAGTTCAGACATCGAATTCTTGAACCCCAATTTCATTCTCATGCAACGCACACTTCGAATCGCAGCCCTGGTTTTGCTGACGGCAGCCGCCCTCAGTTCTTGTGGCACCATTGTCCAGCAATGTGCAGCTTATGCGGAGACGCCCACGGCAGAAACGCGTTAAGCGCGTTCAAAAGAAAAACGCAGCTCTTGCTTCAAATCGGGATGCAAACTGCGCGCCACTGGACAAGCCCGTCCCACTTTTTCGAGCACGGCCAACGCTTGGTCACTCGCCCCACCTGACACGACCACCTGAAAGTCAATTCGAATGGCAGCCACCCTCCGGGGATTGGCTGCCATCGTTTTTTGAATTTTGGCATTCGCGGAAATGAGTTCGTAGTCCTTTGAATTCGCGTGAATGCCCATGATAGTGAGCACGCACGAGGCCAGAGAGGTGCTCAGCAAATCGGTTGGTGAAAAGGCCTGACCCAAACCATGGTTGTCTACGGGGGCGTCAGTGATCACCTTCTGGCCGGAAGCGAGGTGGGTGTTGTTAGTTCGCAGAGGGTGCGTGTAGGAGGACGTGAAATTCCAAGCGTGTTCAACCTTCATGGATGCAAGATGCACCAGAGGAGGACGCTTCCCAACCCCAAATCTGCTAACTTCGTTTCAACGCATGACACGCCGCCACCGACTCACCGATTTCGCGCGCAGCCCTTGGGGGCTTGCCTTGGCATTGGCAGTGACCACGTTCGCCCTTCGAGGAACCCAAGCATTGGGACAGGATCAAGGAACGATGGGGTTGGATGCAGTGTACGGGAGTGAAGGGGCAGACGTGTTGATGACGGATGCGGCTCGTTTCCATGTCATCCTGCATTCACAGGGTGCGGGCTTTGGATTTCAACGGGGCACGTTCAAGGGTGCATTTTTGGAGCGAGGCTGGCAGGGCGAGTTGGTGTTTGTTCGCCACCCCAAAGAGGAGAAGACTCGAAATCCAGTGTACGAGGAAAGTCTGCCCTACGTCTACGGGAAGGTGAATGCCCATCATGCGCTGAGGTTGGAGCGGTACACCACCAAAGTGTTGACCGAAAAATTCAGACAGCAGGGTGTGACTGTGGCAAGGACGCGGCAGTTCGGTGCCGTGCTGGGTTTGGCCAAGCCGGTGTTTCTGGAAATCGGCTACCCAGAGATTCCTTACACCTCGGTGGCCGTGGAGTCCTACGATCCCCAGGTTCATTTTTCCGATCGCATCTACGGGCGGGCACCTTGGGTGAACGGGCTTGAAAGCCTCAGTTTGAATCCTGGCATAGGCTGGGGCGAGGGCATGTCCTTTGAATTTCATGATGAACGCTCCAAGACGCGCACGCTCGAGGTGGGACTGCGTTTGGATGCTTACCTGAAGCGGGCTGAAATCATGGCCGAGGAATTTGTCATGCCTCGCCGGCTGCACTTCACCTTCTGTTTGCGTTACGGTTGGGGTGCACAGTGGTCGGCAAAGGGCTTGAGCGAGGCGTTGCGTTGAACAATCCTTTCCGAACTTTGTCCCTCAGAGAACGACGACCCTGATGTCTGCCACACCTCCATCTTCGAACAACCCTGCGCCCATGGCCAGGGTGCCCAAACCCAAATGGTTGCGCGTCAAGCTTCCCACGGGCGAGGCGTACAAAGAGGTTCGGAACATTGTGTCTGAGCACAAATTGCACACCATCTGCGAAAGTGGACATTGCCCCAACATGGGCGAGTGTTGGGGAGAGGGGACGGCGACGTTCATGATCTTGGGCAACATCTGCACGCGAAGCTGTGGCTTCTGCAACGTCAGCACCGGCAAGCCGCTTGAGGTTGACGTCTACGAGCCAGGCAGGGTTGCCAATTCTGTGAAGCTCATGGGGGTCAAGCACGCGGTGATCACGTCGGTGGACCGTGACGACCTGCCAGATGGAGGGGCGGAGATTTGGGCCCAAACGGTGCGCGCCATTCGCCACCAAAGTCCAGGCACCACCCTCGAAACGCTCATCCCTGATTTTGCAGGGAAGTGGGACAACCTCCAAAAGATCATTCAGGTCGCGCCGGAGGTGGTTTCCCACAACCTCGAAACGGTGAGGCGCATGACGAAGGCCGTACGCATCCAAGCCAAATACGACCGGAGCCTTGAAGTCCTCAAACGTTTGTCCGACGCTGGGATCCGCAGCAAAAGTGGGGTCATGCTCGGTCTGGGTGAGACGTACGACGAGGTGGTGGAGACGATGGAGGACCTGCGCGCCGTGGGTTGTCAGGTGGTCACGCTGGGGCAGTATTTGCAGCCCACGCCGAAGCATTTGCCCGTCGCTGAATTTGTGCATCCAGACACCTTTGCCAAGCTCGAAGCCCTCGGGCAGGAAATGGGGTTCCGTCACGTGGAAAGTGGACCACTTGTGCGCTCCTCATACCATGCTGAGAAGCACGTTCTCTGAGACGAACACACCTGTTCATACTCGATTTCAGTCACTTCTGGGACGACGAAGGGTGCCTCCTTCCACAGCAGCCAACGTTTTGGGCTTTGAGGGAGTTCTTCTGTTGTAACTTTCACCACTCGAACAGCCTGAAAGACTGAATTCATGAAGTTGACTTCTACTCTCCGCACCCTTGTTGCGGGCACCGCAGTTTTGGCCCTCTCAGCATGGGGCATTTTGAACATCACCTCAACGGACTCCACAGCCTACCAGCCTCGCGCTGAGCGCCCTGCTTCGCAACCTGATGGCGCGCTGGAAATTCGAAAAATGTTGCTCGCCGACTCGGAGGGCAACATCGATCATGCCGGATTGCAGCAATTGCGTCGCAACGTGGTGAAGGCCGCAGAAAAGCAGTCGCGCGAAAAGGCGAACTCGCTCTCTTGGTTTGAGCTTGGGCCGGACAACATTGGTGGCCGTACACGTGCCATTGTTCCGGTTGGCAACAACACTCTCTATGCAGGGGCTGTGTCGGGCGGTCTTTGGAAGTCGACCAACCGTGGCGACAATTGGACCCAAATGTTGACCTTCCCCAGCTTGATGGTCGGATCCATGACCATTTCTGGCAACGGAACCATGTACGTTGGAACGGGTTCACGCTTCGACGGCATCGGCAGTGGGGAGGGCGGTTCTGAGTTCAGAGGTGAAGGCATTTGGATGTCCACCGACGACGGCGCCTCATGGACGATGGTCGAAGGCACAAGTAGCTTCTTGACGACAGATGCCTTGGTCGCAGATCCCAACCAGGAGGACCGTGTTTGGTTCGGCTCAGGAAACGGCTACGGATCCATCACCAACGGCGTAGTGTCCATTGTACCTTCAGGTTCGTCAAGCCCGTCAGACGCCACTGACATTGCTATGGCGCCAAACGGGAGCTACTGCCTCGTGGCGGCGTCAAACGGCCGCATTTACCGCTCCAATGGCACTGATTTCTCAGACTTGGCACCCGTTTCTCAGGGCAGCGGTCAAGGAGGATTCCTCCCTCAATCGGGGATCGGCCGCGCTCGCGTGGACATCGCTCCCACGGCCAATGCCAATGGTACTTACAACGCTTTCGCCTTGTTTTCGACACCTGGAGGTCTCTTTGGAGGACTTCACTTCAGTGGAGGAAACGGTGAGGGTGGTTCTTGGCAGGAAGTTTGGCCTGAAGGCATCACAGACACTCCTTTGCCACGCGGCCAGGGCATATATGACTTAGCCTTGGGCATTTCGAAATCCGATCCAACCTTGGCATACGTGGGTGGCATCGAGTTGTGGCGCTCAGGACCCAATCAACAGGCCCAAGCAGCGGCGGCGCCATTCGACGCTCCAGGCTTCAACTACGGAGTGCACGCGGACGTGCACGAAGTCATTTTCGTGGATGACAACACCACCAACGGAACGATGTACGTGGCGACAGATGGCGGAATCTACCGCTCTGAAGACAACGGATACTCTTACACAGCGTGCAACCGGGATTACAATGTGACCCAGTTCTACGGCATGGCTCACAGCGCCGGCACGGGTGTGTTGGGTGGCACCCAAGATAACGGTTCGCTCTTCATCCCTGGTGATGGGTACTTCTTGAGCGACCAAATGGCTGTGGAGGCCCACGGCGGTGATGGATTCGACTGTGGTATTTCGATGGTCACAGAAGCTCCTGGGCACAACTACGCTTGGTTTGCGGCGTCACAAAACGGCGGACTTGTAAGAGGTACGCTTTCACCTGGTGCGGTGAACAACCTCGGTGGTTTTTACGACGGCAGCTTCACTGACCTTTTCAACGACGAAGGTGAAATCGGCCAGTTCTACACTTGCATTCGCCTGTATGAGGACTTCAATGACGACTTCAGTCAGAATGACGTGATCCTGGTCAATACGTTTGGTCAAGACTCTGTTGGAGGCACCTACGAGTTGCAGACGAACAGCCAGAACTTGCCATTCACCTACACGATGGGTGCCAACGAGACCTTGCATTTCTTCGATTCGTTGTCGCGTCCAGAACGCATCTTGGATGCGCCTTTGACTGAAGATCCCGACTACTTCTGGTTGGATCCCCAAACGGCGGTCGAAGACGTGCAGTGTGTGGTCACCACGGACACTGTAGGGTCAGACACCACCCTCGTTTTGACCGAGATTGTCGAGATTGACTCGGTGTTCACTTTTGTTGAAGACGGGGATTCGCTGTATCACGTGTTTGAAGTCCCAACGGGCGTGTACGACACCACCACAGTCATCGAACCCATTGTAACCAGTTCGGAGCAATGTGATACCCTCTACATCCACGCAGCTGACGTGCTCTACAACATCCCAGAGCAGTTGAAGGTGAAGGATCCTTACAACACCATGTTTGTGATTGGATTCAACGGTTCGACAGGCATTTGGATGACCCGTGAAGCCCTGAACTTCAACACCACTCCTTCGTGGGTGCGGATTGGCAGTGCGCCTTCAGGTACGGGTACCAAAGCCATCGAGTTTGTGGAGACTGGAGCAGAGAAGGGCGACGTGATGTTCTACACGGGATGGAACGGCTCGGTGACGCGTGTCACAGGCCTGCGCGATGTCTATACCCAAGAAGACATCGACAACGGTGCTTTGAATGTCGACGTGATGCTTGCCAGCGCAGGTTCCGCGGTGACGGGATTGAGCGTGGACCCCAATGACCCCAATCACGTGATCGTGACGGTTGGCGGTTACGGGTCAAGCGCAGCGGGAAAGGTTCGTGAAACCTTCAATGCCTTGAGCCCAGACTTCAACCCCAACACGGATTGGAACAACATTTGGATGAATACGGGTGAGTTCGCGAGCATGCCTTGCTACGACGTCGTCATCGACTCACGCGACGCCTCAGGCCAAACAGTGGTTGTTGGCACAGAGTTCGGCATCTTCGTGACTGAAGACGGCGGAGCATCCTGGAACATCAGCAACATGGGTGTCGAGAGCGGCCCCGGCGGTTTCACCGCACCCGTGTTTGATTTGAAGCAGCAGTTCCGTGATTCGCACGAATGGAGCAACGTGACCAACGGCGGGGCCATCTACGCCGGCACGCACGGCCGTGGCATGTTCGTGAATGGCATTGCCTCATCGGTCGAGGAAGAAGTCGCTGTCAGCGAGGAGTCTGCTTCATGGAATGTCTTCCCCAATCCTGTGGTGGCAGGAGAATTGAACCTGCCCACGGCAGGATGGCAGGGCATCGCACAAGTCGAGATTTTCGACATGACTGGACGCCGTTGGATGTCTCAAACCGTTCAACTCAGCGGAGTGGAGCGCATCCAAACAGACGTGCAAGAGCTGCCTTCTGGTTATTACGTCGTGCGCATGGCGCAAGGAGGACATTCGAAAGCCGCCAAATTCGTGGTGCGCCAGTGATTGAAATCCGCCAATCAAACGCAATCAAAAGGGACCTCATCGAGGTCCCTTTTTCATTCATCGATGGGTGAGGAGCTCGACCTCGCCATTCTGGATACACACCGAGCTCATGTGTTCCAGCCAATCGCCACAATTGAGATACCTCGCATTGTGACCCTCGAGGGGCACGTCGAGGGGAAGGTGGCGGTGTCCAAACACAAACACGTCCACGGGCTCGTGGTCAGGCGAAGACAGCCATTCCAAACAGTGCTGGACCAGATGTTCTTGGGAAGCCTCCGTGAAAGGCTGTTCGCTTTTTTGTCTGCTGTTGCGTGACCACGCTTGAGCCAGGGCGATGCCCATGTCGGGGTGGAGACGCCGGAAGGCCTTTTGGCATAAACCAGAGGTGAAGATGCGCTTGAGACGCCGGTAGCCTTTGTCGCCAGGTCCGAGCCCGTCGCCGTGACCCACCATGCACCGGAGTCCATCCCAAGTTCGCACAATGGGCGCTCGATGCACTTGCACGCCCAACTCCTCTTCGAGGTAGCCCAAGGTCCACATGTCGTGGTTTCCCACGTGAAAATGAATGGGCAATCCAGCGTCCGTCAATTCGGCCATGGCGCCCATCAGACGGACGCCACCCTTGGGAACCGCACGCTTGTATTCAAACCAAAAGTCGAAAATGTCGCCGACCAGATGCAATTCGGTGGCTTGTTTGCCGGATGCGAATCCAGAGCCAGCCGCAGCATCCCGCATCCAACGGATGAAAGCGCGTTCACGGACTGCACTGGGCGTAGAAGAGGGAGCGCCCAGGTGAAGGTCCGAGGCGAGATGAACGCAGTGCTCACTCATTCGCCAAACACCCCTCTCAGCGCAGATTCCACACCTTGACCCCGGAGATGCGATGCCAAAATTTTGCCGTCCCGGTCAATCAGCATGGTGTGGGGAATGCTGCTGATGCCGTACTCGCGAGAGGCAGCATTGCGCCATCCTGCCAAGTCGCTGACGTGGTTTGGCCAAACGAGTTGATCCTGCTCAATGGCCTTTTTCCAACGACTGGCATCGCTGTCGAGGGACACTGAGAACACTTCAAATCCCAAGTCCTTGTACTTTTCATAAGCGCGTACCACGCTTGGATTTTCTCGACGGCAAGGTCCGCACCAAGAAGCCCAAAAGTCCAGCAACACCACCTTGCCTCGCAAGTCGCTCAGTTTGCGTTCCTGTCCATTTGGATCGTTCATGACGATGTCCGGAGCCTCATCACCTTGCCCGTACTTGCTGTTTTTGCCAGTTCGTTTTTTGGCATTGGTGTTTGGCAAATCCAGGGTTCGAGGGAGGTTGGCCCGATTGAAGCTCTGCTTGATTTTTTTGAAATAGAACGACTCTTTGTACTGGCCTTCTAAAGCCGTCAGCGTTTCCTGAAAGAGGTCTTTGTGTTCAACGGCGTCCAACCCTTCAAGTGCACAGAGGGCAGCCAAGGTGTTTTTGTGCGCTTGGGCGAAGTCCAAACTGAGGGTGGCGAGGCTGTCCATTTTGGATTTCGCCGATTCTTTGGCAGCGACTTGGTCCTCACCCTTGGCCATGCGGGCCATTTTTTCAATGTCTTTGAGTCTTGCCTGCAGTGGCATGGTCGCATCGTAGTAATCCTGGATCACTTTCGATTCAGGAGAGCCCATGATGTCGGCCTGAGTCAGGTAGTTCCCTGTGCCATTGACTGTGGCGTTCACGGTCACTCCTTCAGAGGCATCGGTGATGAGCACCAGTGGGTATTTTCGACCGACCAAAAGTTGGTGGTAGCCCCTCGGCAAGGGCGACTCAGGAGTCAGGATGAAGTGCCCCGCGGAATCAAGCGCGCTTTGCGCCACGTTGACCAAGTTTCCCTTGTCGAACGACCGCAGCACGACAATGGAGCCTACGTCCATCCCGAGGATGGTTCCGCCAATGGACCCAGGCTCAGTTGAAGAACGACCTGGTTCACACCCCATCCAAGCTGAGGTCATCAGCAGGGCCAAAACAATTCCGAGAAAAGAGGTAGCGCGCTTCATGTGTTTCAATCCATTCGTTGTTCCAGCGAAGGTAAGGCCTGGACCCATGATTCAAGATGCCCCTGCAGCGCTGCTTCGTCTTCCCAATGAACGGATGAGGGAAGCACCCAAAGGGCATGTTCCCATTCGGCAGGCAACATGCCTTGAAGGCGGACGGCGTCCTTCTCTGTGGTGAGCAGGGCGGAGATGTTTTGGGCGTTCATCCATTCAATCCAGTGGGTCACGTCGTATGCTTGGAATGCATGGTGGTCCGGGTAGTGTGCACATCCAGCCAATTCAATGCCCATGTCCAGTGCCGATTGTGTCGCGCGTTCTGGACGGGCAATGCCTGTGACGAGCAATGCTGGTTTGGAGAGCGTGTCGTGTGACGTGTTGTGGGGGGCGGACGGACGAATCGAACTCTTGAGGTGATGCCCTTTTCCTGTCCCCGACGTGTCGACAACCAAGTCGCATCGCTCCAACCGGGAGGGAAGGTCACGGAACGTGCCCGCAGGAACCATTTTGGTCCATTGCCACGGTGTCGAGGGTGCGTTTCGTGCTTTCAGTCCGACAAGCAGGTCCGGTCGAAGCGCTCGATGTTGCATGCCATCGTCGAGTACCACCATCCGAAGCTGTGGGCGCTCTGAAGCCATTTGGGCCAAACCATGAAGTCGGTCCTCGCAGACGGCGACGTGGAGGCTCGGAAGGCGGCGTTGCATCATCCAAGGCTCGTCGCCAACGTCTTGCCATTGTTGGGCCTCAGAAACCCATTGAAATCCGGCACTCGCGCGGCCATACCCACGGCTCAGCACCCCCACCGTGTCCTCGCCCAACATGGTTTGAAGCCGTTGCGCCAAATCCAACACATGCGGGGTTTTGCCGGTGCCCCCGAGCTCCACGTTGCCCACGACCAAAGTCGGGAGCGCGCCGCGTTCGCTGTGCAGGATGCCCCAGTCGTACAGTTTGTGTCGCACGTGCAGCACGAGCGTCCAAATCGCGGCGAGCGGCAGCCAAACTGGACCGATCCACCTCGAGCCGGAAGGCTGAGAACGGGCGGAGGTTCCTGGATGGACCGCACCGGGAAACTGGGGTGGAACGTGTACCTTCGGGTTCATGGAGAACGCCTTGAAGGTACGGGACATTGCGGATTGGCTGGAGGCTTGGGCACCGCGTCATTTGGCCGAGTCGTATGACAATGTGGGCTTGCTTGTGGGCAGCCCCAAAGACGAGGTGCAGAAAGTCCTGGTCAGCTTGGATTGCACTGAGGCTGTGGTCGAGGAAGCCGAGCGAGAGGGATGTCAGCTCATCGTCAGCCATCACCCGGTGATTTTTGGTGGGTTGAAGCGGCTCAACGGCGGCAACGACGTCGAACGAACCGTCATGCGTGCCTTGCGCAGCGGCATCGCGTTGTTTGCCATCCACACCAACCTCGACAATGTGATGACCGGAGTGAACCGCCACCTGGGAGAGCTTTTGGGTTGCACACCGGAATCGCTGCGCATTTTGAAACCCATGGGGGCCAAATTGGAAAAGTGGACGGTGTTCGTCCCCACCGCCCAGCTCGATGCTGTGCGCAGCGCCATGGCGCAATCGGGAGCCGGTCACATCGGGAACTACGACGAATGCAGTTTCGCCGTGGA
This sequence comes from Flavobacteriales bacterium, assembly GCA_028141885.1. The sequence goes on from JAOIQU010000018.1 coordinate 12,064, forward strand.
AGGCATTGGAACGTTTCGCGCACAGGAGGGTGCACAACCCTTCGTGGGTGAAATCGGCATCACCCACCGAGAGTCCGAAGCGCGATTGGAGATGGTGGTGCCTGGCGAGGCCGTTTCGGCGGTGCGCAAGGCCATGCTCGATGCACATCCCTATGAGGAGGTGGCCTTCGACCGCGTGGCCCTCGAGAATGGGCGGGTCGACTTGGGCGCGGGCATGGTCGGGGAGTTGCCAGAACCCATGGCTTGGGAAGCCTTTGCAGATCACGTCAAAGTGGCCTTGGGATGCCAAGCCCTGAAGCACACGCGTCCGGTGAAGGACAAGGTTCAGCGCATTGCCCTTTGCGGGGGAAGCGGGGCGTTTTTGATCTCCGATGCGGCTCGCGCAGGGGCAGATGTTTACGTGACTTCAGACGTCAAATACCACGAATATTTTCAAGCTGAAGGACGCTTTCAATTGCTCGATGTGGGACATTATGAGAGCGAATGGCAAACGAGTGCATTGATTGCCAACAAAATCAACGAGAAATTCCCTAATTTTGCGGTCCGTTTGTCCTCAACGAAGACAAACCCCGTTACCTACCGCTGAACCCGACCGATTCCCAGATTGCATGGCCAAGAAAAAAACCAGCACTGCCGAAGACAAGCTGCGTGCGCTCTTCGACCTCCAGATCATCGACTCTCGCATCGACCGCCTTCGCGTGGTTCGCGGTGAGCTGCCTTTGGAAGTTCAAGACTTGGAAGACGAACTCGAAGGCCTGCGTGCCCGTCTCGAGCGCATGGAGGACGACAACGACCAAGTGAACCAGCGCATCACGGCTTACCAGATGCAAATCAAGGACAGCCAAGCGTTGATCGAGAAGTACACCGAGCAGCAAAACAACGTTCGCAACAACCGCGAATTTGAATCGCTCTCCAAGGAAATCGAATACCAAACGTTGGAGATCGAACTCTGCGAAAAGCGCATTCGTGAGTGCAAAGCTCAGGTTGAACAAAAGGCTGAGGGCCTCGAAGGCACACGCGAACGTTTCAACCAACGTCAAGCCGACCTCGAAGCCAAGAATGCAGAGCTCGAGGCCATCGTGGCTGAGACCCAAGCTGAAGAAGAGCTGTTGCAAAAGCACAGTGAGAAAACGGCCAAGGGCATCGAAGACCGTCTCGTCAACAGCTACCGCCGCATTCGGGGCGCTGCCAAGAACGGCCTGGCTGTGGTGCCCATCGAGCGTCAAGCCAGCGCGGGTTCCTTCATCAAGATTCCGCCTCAGCGCCAAATTGACATCGCTCAGCGCAAGCGCATCATCGTGGATGAGCACAGCGGCCGCATCTTGGTCGACAAGGAATTGGCGGACGAGGAATTGACGCGCATGAACGCGCTTCTCGACAAGGAGATTGCCAAGCTGAAGAAGTAAGCTCTCGGACGTCCGCGGCAGGAGCATTGAACAAGGCCCGCCAAAAGGTGGGCCTTTTTCGTGTTCCGCATCCAGCGCTCAGAGCCTGAGGCCTGCACCCAAGATGAGCGCACTTGAACGGCGGTTGAGGAGGCCAGGGGGTTCGGGAGAGAAGGCTCCCATGAAGTAAAAGTCCTCGCTGTGCCATGCAGTTCGCCACGCGGCGCTGAAGTGGACGTTGGCAATGCGATACCCAGCGCCGACGGAGGCATTGTAGCGGTTGGCGTTGGATTGGACGGCTTCCGGAACAAACGGGGATGTTGACATGCCACCACCACCACGAATCCGGAATTCATCGTTTTCGCCGACCCGAAGCTCCAGTCCAACCCGGGCTTGATGCACCACGCGATATCCTTGCTGAACCGCGTCGTTCTCTGGTTTGAAATCGTAGTCCAGGGCAAGGATGCCGTCGGACTCTCCAAGCTCGCCTCGGGTCATGTCACTTCGCACGTAATCCGCGTTCAACACCCCCAATTTCCCCAACAGAAAGCTTGCGCTGATTGTGGTCCTGTCTGGGGTGTACACGAGGTACTCGGCGTTGGAAGTGGGGCTGATCGCGCGAAATTGACTGTCATCGAGCCATGTCGTCTCAATGTCGGTGCTGTAGGTGTCCGTCAACGTCAGGCGGCTGCGGGTTTGGTAGGCAAGCCCCACACGAAGGGATTCGGACACCCTTGCGAGCACGCCAAACCGAAGCAGGTATCCGCGCCCCGTGATGCGCAGCGATTCATTGTATTCCCAGCGCTGAAGGGTGGGACTGACGGCGTTGACTTCCTCAGTGTGCTTGGAGGTTTCCTCGTATTCAACTTTGGGAATGCCCAGCGTCAAGCCAAACGAAATCCGGTCTTGGTACATGGTGCCAAATCCGATCTGGGTCTCGGTCATTCGGCCAGTTCGGTCAATCGTGCGGTCGACCAACACGTTGTCTCCAGCGAGGGTCGCATATCCGGTTGCGTTGTCGGGTTGCAGCAATCCAGTGCGCCATGCAAGTGAGGCGCCAAAGGGAAAGATGATGCCGTCGCCAAGCGCCGAGTCTGTGCTCAAAAACCCATACGTCGCGGCGTCGTCCAACGCCTGTGCAACAAACACGTCTGATACCGACAAATCTGCGGGAACGCCGTCGATGTTGATGCTTTGGTCAAAAGGACTGCGGTTTTGATGTGCCACAGCCAGGGTGAAAAAGGGCCAGTCGGTATCGATGCTGGGATAAGTGAGCGCCACCCCGATGTTGCTCCCGACCACGGCGCTCCCTGCAGAGTCGACCTTCCGGTTGCGCCACCGTGCTTCAGTGGAACCAGAATGAATGCCAGCGTTGACAGACAAATCCCCGCGTCGGTACAAGCCGAGCCCCGCGGGATTCATGCCCAAGCAACTCAAATCTGCACCAAGCGCGCCAAACGAACCGCCCATCGCGGTGACACGTGCAGAATGCAACGGGTCGATCCAGCCATAGCGAAGCACGTCGGACTCGTTTTGGGCCAAACCGTGGAGTGACAAGGCGCCGAGGAGGACGCCCATGAAAAGGGTTGAGAATGTCTTCATGGCTCCAGGATTCAGCGTGAAGGATGACCTCCGCGACCGGAACTGCGACTCACGCCTCCACCCGAGCGCCCAGAGGATCCGCCTGTCGAGCGCGATGGGCTTGGTCGGGTGGACGAACCAGATCCCCTTGACGAACCAGACGAGGAAGGTCTTGACCAACTGTTGCCACGTGAATGATTCTGATTGGAAGCAGGTCGCGTGTTGGCCGGACGGTTGGACGCTGGACGGGTCGACGTCGGACGAGTTGTCGACGGGTTGGAATCAAAGGGTTGACCCCATGTGCGGCGTCCCGAATTGCCTGAAGATTGTGCGCTGTTGCGCGTGGATCCCATTGAATTGTCGAGTGCACGCCAGATGGTGGCGGGCTGTCGTGAAGCCTTCGCCGCCGCATCGCTGCTTTCCTCTGTCCCAACTTTATTGGTCAACAACCGCCCTCCTGCGGCATTGCTGTTGATGGACGAAGAAGCCCAAATGGGCGTCCGTTGTGCCACCACCACCGGCGTTCCACTTTCAAAGCCATCGCTGTATCCCCAAGAACCGAATCCTGGGTTGCCTCCGTAGACATTGCCATATCCCCATCCATAGGGATTGGCTCCGTAGAGTCCACCTCCATAAGGTTGGTAAGCGTAAGGGTTCATGCCCCAGCCATTCATGCCCCATGCGCCGCCGACGTAGGGATTGATGCCCCAACCGCTGGTTCCCCATCCGCCGCCCATGCCCGCCCCGCCCCAAGTGTTGTAGGGATCGACAAAACCTGGGTTGTATGCACCGTAGCCCTGGTAGAAACTGCTGCCCCAAGGATCGTAGGGATTGGGCCCAAACCCAGCAGCACCGTATGGTGTCATGTACCCACGAAGCATGGAACGTCCACGAAGGCTCTGCGGGACGTAGCCAAAGCTGCTTTGGAATCCATCGCCACTGCGGCGATCGGCATCTTCGTATTCTCCGGTCACGCCGTCGTAGCCCGCCTGTTCGTAGGCGTAGGCCAAGTACTCCGCGTCTGTTATGAATGCTTCATCCCGGCCGAGGTACAGCTCGTCGTCTTCGAGGCTGGCCGTTCGTTGAAGCAAACTGCCACATCCTGAGGCTGCGATGGCCAAAAGGACAATCGCCATGGACGGGAGGGTTCTGAAGTTTGGGCGGGGCAAGAGAGCTTTCATGTTCCGTGGTTCAAGGTAGCACATTCCGTAAATTCGCTGGGACTTTGACAGTCACCAACCTCTACTTAGCACAAACCATACCAAAATGGCCAGCAAGCTCACCTCGCGTGAAGAAGATTACAGCAAGTGGTACAACGAACTCGTGGTGCAGGCGGACCTCGCCCAGCACAGCGATGTGAAGGGATGCATGGTTATCAAGCCTTACGGATTTGCGATTTGGGAACGCATGAAGGACGTGCTCGACGGCATGTTCAAAGACACCGGCCACGTCAACGCTTACTTCCCTTTGTTCATTCCCAAGAGTTACTTGAGCAAGGAAGCCGCCCACGTGGAAGGCTTTGCGAAAGAGTGCGCGGTGGTGACGCACTACCGTCTGAAGAACGATCCCAACGGGGAAGGCGTGGTGGTGGATCCGGACGCGCGCTTGGAAGAAGAACTCATTGTGCGTCCCACGTCGGAGACGATCATTTGGAACACCTACAAGAACTGGATCCAGAGCTACCGCGACTTGCCGTTGCTCGTGAACCAGTGGGCCAACGTGGTGCGCTGGGAGATGCGCACGCGCCTGTTTTTGCGCACGGCGGAATTCCTCTGGCAAGAAGGCCACACGGCCCACGCCACCAAGGACGAGGCCGTTGAAGAAGCCAAGAAGATGCTCGAAGTCTACGCGGACTTCGCAGAGAACTTCATGGCGATGCCCGTCATCAAGGGCGTGAAGACCGAGAGCGAGCGCTTCGCGGGGGCCGAGGACACCTACTGCATCGAAGCCCTCATGCAAGACGGCAAGGCCCTGCAGGCCGGCACCTCCCACTTCCTGGGCCAAAACTTCGCCAAAGCCTTCGACGTCACGTTTGCCGACAAGGAAGGAGGGAAGTCCCATGTTTGGGCCACCTCGTGGGGCGTCAGCACCCGCTTGATGGGCGCCCTCATCATGACCCACAGCGACGACCAGGGCCTCGTGCTTCCTCCCAAGCTCGCCCCCATCGAAGTCGTCATCGTCCCCATTTACAAGGGACAAGACCAAATGGGAGAGATCGTCGCCAAGTGCCAAGCCGTCGCCGACGAACTCAAGGCTGCGGGCATCCGCGTCAAGCTCGACGACGACGACACGAAGCGCAGCGGTTGGAAGTTCGCCGAGTACGAACTCAAGGGCGTGCCTCTGCGCATCGCCATGGGCCCTCGTGACCTCGCCAAAGGCACGTGCGAGCTCGCCCGTCGCGACACCAAGACCAAAGATTTTGTGTCGCTCGACGGCCTCGCCGCCCATGTGCGCGAGCAACTCGACGACATCCAGAGCTCCCTCACGTCTCGCGTCCACGACCGCATCAAGGAAGGCACCCACGTGGTCGACACCTGGGACGAGTTTCTCGCAGCCCTGGACAAGGGCGGCTTCGTGAGCGCCCACTGGGACGGTACGGCCGAAACCGAGGAGCGCATCAAGCAACAAACGAAGGCCACCATCCGTTGCATTCCTAACGAAGGCGACATCACGCCAGGCACCTGCATCAAAACAGGCGCCCCAAGCAACCGCCGCGTCCTCTTCGCAAAAGCTTACTGACCCTGCCCAACGACCGCACCATGGACACCAACCTTCCCATCGGCCTCAACGCCGAAGACAGCGCCGCCCTCAGCAAGGAGCTCAACGAGCTGCTCTGCGACCTCCACGTCTTTTACCAAAACGTGCGCGGATTCCACTGGAACGTTCAAGGCCAAAACTTCTTCGAGCTTCACCTCAAATTCGAGGAGTTCTACACCGACCTCCAAATCAAGATTGACGAGGTCGCTGAGCGAATCCTCACCTTGGGCGGCACCCCGCTCCACACCATGGAAGATTACGTGTCCGGCGCCACCATCCCCGCGGTGAAGGACGTTTCCGATGGCGTCGAGGCAGTTCGGCACTGTGCCGCGGCCTACGGCGTGCTCCTCGTTCGAGAACGTGGCATCTTGGCCTTAAGCGACAAGGCCTACGATGAAGGCACCAACGCCCTCATGAGCGACTACATCCGCGAGCAAGAAAAGACTTCGTGGATGCTCCGTGCATACCTCTCCTGACCCCGTCATTCCCCGCATCCGCATTTTTTTTGGCGTGTGTTGTGGGGAAGGAACAACCTGACTATCTTTGCGGTCCTCTTTGGCCCGTTCGTCTAGGGGTTAGGACGCCAGGTTTTCATCCTGGTAGCAGGGGTTCAAATCCCCTACGGGCTACCTAAAAAGACCCCTCGAAGGGTCTTTTTTTGTGCTCAAACCCCTGATTTCATTGGTGTTTCGGAGGTTCAGGGTCTTGGAAATGTGTAGCCAGTTAGGGGCTATTGTGCATTTTTAAGTTGCTGAAAGAGAGGTGATTGTCAAAAGATTCCAATGGCCCCGATGACCACTCCCAAGAGGATGGCCAGTGGAGTGATGCCAAAAAGGACGACTCCCCATACGGCCAGTTTGCGGCCCCGAAGGTTGCGTTTCTTGGTGCGGATCAGCCCGAGTGTTGAAAATGCCAGTGCAAGCAACCAAAGCAAGGGCATCAGCCCGCTCGCAGAATCAATGAGAAGCAAGGCCAATGTGCCCGATGCAAAGCCTGTGATGGATGCCCAGTCATAAGGAGATTCTCCATCGCCAGGGATCTCCGTTCGTGAGTGAGATCGACGTTGCATTTGCTTTTTGCGGACAGGGCCAACAAGAACTGAAACGTCTCTCCGTCTCAGAGGAAGCAATGTTCTAAGATTGCGACTCAATCTCGAGGAGCATTGAACTGGGGGAGCACTCACAAAAACTTCTGATACCTTCATCAAGGGGGGCGCGGTCATGGGTAGAATCACTTCAGATGGCGCGAGTGTTTTCAATGCTGTGACTTCTTCTCCAAGTCTATTTGGCGCTTGGTCTTTTTCTTTCCCAAAAAGAAATGAAACGCCCCCAGTCTTGCGTTTGTGAATGCCGCGATCAAGTGGCTTTTGAGCCACCATGGCAGTGATGACGAACATCGACAAAAGAAGAGAAAGGTACTTCATGTTGCAAAGGGGTTGACCACAAGGTAGGGTTTGGGATTTGGACGCCTCCACTGCAGAAATCCCGACACACGACCTGGACAAAAGAAAGGCACCCAACCGGGTGCCTTTTTCATGTCCGAGAGCAACGGTCACTTCGCCTTGAAGTAGCCGTAAATGGCCAGCACGAAGAACACCATGTCCGGCGCGATCATTTCGATGCTGAAGTTCATCAGCTCGCTTTGGCCGAGAACCATGTTCATGACTGCAAACATTGCGGCGATGCCAATGAGGTAGGCGATGAGGATGGTTTTGGCCACTGCGATGTCCGCTTTCCGTGAGGCCAGCAACAAAATGCCAATCATGAAGAAGGCGTGTCCGACGCCTACGTGCATGTTGGTGGCAAGGTGGAGAAGGTTGGCGTCGCTGACATAAGATTCGGCCAAGGCCATTTCTGCCATAGAGGAAGCGCCAAACATGGCGACGCAGCCAATGAGGGTTTGGTACACACCGAGGATGGTGAGTGTGGTTGAAGTTTTCATAAAAAAGAACGTAAGGTTTGGCGCAAAGTATGTTACAAATCCACGTGGCGTGTCAACGAACCGTCAAGGTTTTGCACATCGCGTTGGGCCGATCGAGACCCCCTCAGAACTTCCGCACCTCGTCCTTGTCCCAGAGCCCCCAAAAGGCCCCCACGCTTCCCTCTGCACTGACTTTCCACGCCTCGTCAAACGCCGAGAAGTAAAACATCTCGATGCCTTCCGCCTGCGTCCAATTCTGCGCGTTGATGAAGTATTTCAGCGCGTTTTCGTAGCCCGGATCCGCAGCCCCCAAGGCCTCGCCCTCACTCGGCCAGCCCGTCTCGGTGATGATGATCTTTTTGTCGGGTTGCGCCTGCTTGACCTGGTAGTACATCTGCTTCATGTAGAGCAGCGAGTAGTCCATGTGGCAGCCTTCCCAGTAGGGGTAGCAGTTGGCCAAAATCACGTCACACGCCTCCGACAACTTCGGGCGGTCGGCAAATTCGTAGTACGCATCCACGTACCCCACCGGGACATCCGGCAGTGCGTTGCGCAACCGATCGATGCACGCGATCAGTTCCGCTTCCGACATCTCCTCGCGGTACAGCACCTCGTTGCCCACGGCCGCTACGTCCACGACGCCTTCTTGCGCCAATTCAATGAGCCGCGCCATTTCCTCCTCGTTCTTGTCCTTCTACTCACCAAGCCACGCGCCGACCAGCGTTTTGAACCCGTACTCGCGGGCGAGCTTTGGAATCATGTCGTTGCCGTCCGTGCACGAGAAAATCCGGATCAAATCGGTGTGGGGTTGGAGCAATTCGAGCTTGCGACGGACTTGAGCTTCAGTGAACGTCTCGCCGGGCTGTTGGTCTCCTTCGTAGGGGCTGAAGTAGAGGCCGTGCATCTTGGCGTTCACCAACGCCGCGCATTGCTTTTGGAGTTCTCCGCGATCGAGTCCTGCGGGGCTATCTCCGGCAAGCGACAAGACCTTGTCCTCGCGGTAGGACATGTTCATCAGTTTCATGGTCAGGCTTGCTTGGCGAGTTCGGCGCGCTTGGCGACGAGTTGCTCCTTGATCTGCGCGGCGCGCGCTTCCGTGATGTCGTAGTTCTTCATGATGAGCACGGCCCCAATGACCCCGGCGATGGGGAGGAGGGAGTAGAAGGCGCGCATGCCGGTGACGGCCGATTCGGTGACGTTGCCGGCGTCGAATCCGACAAAGGACAGGATGGCGCCGCTCAACAACGCCGCCACGCCAAAGCCGAGCTTGACCATCCACCAGTACACGGCACCCAGCACGCCCTCGCGGCGTTGGCCCGTTCGGAGTTCATCCAAATCACAGACGTCCGCCGTCATGCTCATCATGATGGTGAACAAGCTGCCAATCCCAAACGAGTGGAACGGCAATGCAAACAAGAACAGGTAGGGCTTGCCCGGAATGAAGAGGAACCAAAACAGCACGTAGCCCACGATCGAAATGAACTGCGACACCATGAAGGCCTTTTTCTTGCCAAGTTTCTTGGACATCCACGTCACCACGGGGATGACGAGGAACGTCGTGATCAACGCGCCCACCGAGCCGTGCATGGCAGGCCACGTTCCTGCGCTGGCCGGGTCGCTGTTGAACATGTAGTGTACGATGATCAAGAACGTGAAGGCCGCGATGACGTTGAACGAGTTGAAGATGAGAAACGTCGCGCCTGCGATTTGGCGGAATTCCTTGATGCGGAAGGCCTCGAAGGCAGAGATGAAGATTTTGCCCACGCTGCTGAGCACTGCCGAAACGTTGATGGGGGCGAAGTCAGTCCGGTCCAGCGTAGACTTGCTCTTGAGGAACAAGGCTGGAATCATCGCAAACACAGTGCACGGGATGGCCACCCACACGGACAGCTCGCGTACGCCCGAGTCGGCGCCTTCCGGGAACCAGCTCGGGTCGTACAGGATGACCCAAAACCACGGCGCAATCACCCAAGCCCACTGCCCAATGAATTGGGCCACAGCCATGATTTGGGTACGCTCGTGAAAGTCCTCGCTGATCTCGTATCCCATCGCCACGTAGGGCACGCTGAAGATGGTCAGTCCCAGGTAGAAGACGAGCGACCAGCTCAGGAAATAGATGAAGTTGTAGGTGATGCCGTCGCCTTTGTGGAGTTGCCACATGGCCACGTAGGCAAGCCCCATGAGGATGGCGCCGATGAAGACGTACTGCCTCCGTCGGCCCCACTTCGAGCGGGTGTTGTCGGAGATGAACCCCATGATGGGGTCGGTGATGGCGTCAAAGACACGTGGCAGGAATTGGATGATCCCCCAAAGGAGGGCTGCAAATCCGAGGTCTTGCACCAACACGATGATGAACACGCCCAGGGCCGCTGGGAACATTTGGTTGGCGAGCATGCCAAAGCCAAATGCGACTTTTTGGCCCATGGAAACAGAAGATATCGAAGGAGAGGAGGCCATGGGGAGGTGGTTTTTCAGTGTTCGGAAGGGGTGAGGACGATGGTTTGAAGGGCCTGGGCTTCGAGCTCAACGCGGATTTCGTCCGGCAAGCCTTCAATGTGCACTGACCGAGGCGTGTCGCCTTGGTTGAAACACACCACGGTGTAGGATCCATCTTCGTTTTCGGTGGCCACAGCCATGACGCCAGCATCCTCACAGTCGTTGGCAAGTACAGTGGCACCGGGCCGAATGAACTTGCTGAAGTGGCACATCACGTCATAGAGCGGCGTGAAGTACACCTCGTCTTGCTCCGGGTCCACGATGACCGGTGCGATGCACCAGTTCTCGAACCAGTTGGGGCCGCCTTGACGGTCAAGCACCATGTTCCAATCGACCCAGCCGGCCACCCAATGGTTGAGACAGCCGATGATGTCCCGCGCGTAGCGGTGCACTGGGGAATATTTGGGGTGCAGGTACTTCTTTTCAGCCTCGCGCCAAGTGAAGCCCCAATCGGTGGCTTCTTTCTGCCAGTACCAATCGTCGTCTTGCCAAACAGGCACCTCCGCGTCGATGCACCCTTCGGTTTCGATCAACAGCTTGTCCGGCGCCATGTCGTGTGCGCGGTCGAGGTCGTCGCCGAACACCTCGTAGGTGCTTTCGTACCAGTGGATGGCGGTCCCGGCGAAGTATTTTGAGCTCTCCTCATCGCGGTACATCGAAGCCGTCCACTCGTCGAGGCCGGCGCGGTTTTGGTCGTAGCCCAAGATCTTCAAATCGCCCAGGCCGCCTTGCTCCAAGGCAGGGCCGAGGTGATCACGCACGAACTCGGTCATCTCGTCTGGCGAGTAAAGCATGCTCTCCCAGTTGTCGCCGTTGCCGTGCGGCTCGTTTTCCGGGGTGAAGCCCCAAAGCGGAATGTCATGGGCCTTGCACGCCTCCGCGTACTTGACAAAGAACTGCGCCCACGTGGGTTGCATTTCCTTGAGGAGGCGTCCGCCCACCCAGTTTTTGTTGTCTTTCATCCAAGGTGGGGCGGTCCAAGGCGAGGCGATAAGGTTGAAGCCGTCTTTGGAGATGTCCTGCGCCATGTGGATCATCGGGAACAAGAACTCGAGGTCCTGATCGATGCTGAAGTGCTCGAGGTCCATGTCGCCTTCCACTGAGGTGTAGCTGTAGTGGAATCGCGAGAAGTCGCACGAATTTATGTGCGTTCGCGTCAGGCTGTAGTTGGCCCCGTCCTCCGCGAAGTACGCCTCCATGATTTTGGTGCGTTGCGCGTCACTGAGTTGGTGCACGAGGTAGGCAGAGGCGTCGGTGAAGGATCCGCCAAACCCTTCAATCCGCTGCTTGCGCTCGCTCGCGTTGACGCGAATGCGCAGGTCCTCAGGTTGCGCCTCCCCCCAGCTGTCCACCTTGGTCTGGTCGACCTCGTGAAAACGGCCGCCGTGGCGAGAGGTCTCAAACACCTTGGTTGAAAATGCAATGTCCTTCATGCCCGAAGCGTTGTTGGATTGGAAAATGGACTTGACCACATGGTAGGCTTCCTTGGGGGTGCGGTGGATGTCCACCAGTCCCCAGTGCTCTTCGTTGGCGGCGGCATCGTAGGGGACACCACTGCTCGCTGGGGCGACTCCGCCCACACCCTGGACGTCTGCTTGCCCCGCCTTCCACCATCCGTCGGTGAAGGAAAAGACCGCCGCACCAACGCAAGGGACCGAGTCTGAGAACAGGGGCTCCAAAAGGACCTGGGTGGCGTCGGCTTGGGCCCGTTGGTTGGAGCCTTGTTCGTAGCCCAACATCGACGTGGACATGTAGCTGTCCGCACCGATCTCTGAGAAGTACATGGGCTTGTTGCTGAGCTTGGCAAAGTCCACCGCCGCGGTGTACGATACATCCCAACGGTACACGTTCAACCCCCAGAGGTCGATGTCGGTCATCGATGCGATCAATTCCTCGTCGGGCAATTCGCCGTGGGCCGTGGATACAGGGTGGTTGGGGTCGGCGGCTTGAATGGCCGCAGAAGCGTCGCGTAAGGTCTCGTACCAGAGGTCCAAGGATCCCCCAAACCACTCGGGATGGAAGTTGTATTCGTTCCCGAGTTCCCAAAGCAAAATGGCGGGGTGTGACTTGAAGCGCTGGACGTAGTCTAGGTAGGTGCCCGATTGCAAATCGTAGAGCCCACCTTGGTTGTACCCAATGCTGACAATGACTGAGATGCCTGCAGCGTGGATTTCGTCGAGCACGGCCTCAGACGCGATGGGCTCGTAGACACGAATCGTGTTGATGCCCATGTCATTCATCAAGGCGAGGTCTTGGGTCAGCGTTTCGAAGCTTCGCTCTGCCTTGCCGATGGGCACGGGATGGTAGCACACCCCTTTCACAAAGTAGGGGCCTTCTGTGGTGAGGATTTGTCCTTCCTCAGTCCAAACCTTACGCTGTGGAGTGGTCGTGCATGACGTCACAAACAGAAACAAGAGAGGCAGCCAAAGATTGCGGTGATGGGGCATGGCGGGAAGCATCATTGGGCAGGGTTCAAAACGTGGCGGTCGAGCAGCTCGCGCTGGCAGGAGTAGGTGGGCGTGATGGTGTGCCCGTCTCGGGTCAATCCCTTGAACGCGCCTTCCTCAACGAGGGGCCAAATCGCGCACTTGGCCTCTCCATCTCTCGTGAACAAACCAAAGTGGTTTTCCGAATCGGTGGGGTTGGCCGCACTTTTCCAAGGCTCGTCAAACGCCTCGAAGTAGAAGCAACTGATGCCTGAAGACTGGGTCCACTTGCGCATCCCTTGGTAAAACAGGGCTTGCTTGAGTTCGTCTGCCGCACGCGAACCCTCGGGACCGTAAAAGCCGTCAGACACGCTTGCCCATCCGGTTTCGCCGATGTGCACGGGTTTGGCGGGATCGATGTGCTCCACGTACTTCACGACAGATGCGTATTGGTTTTGGCTGTACGCCACGGCACTGGCCATGGCTGCGTCCACATCACCCTTCCAGAATGTCGGGTTGTAGTGGGTGTCGTGGAAGGGATAGGTGTGCATCGACACGAAGTCCACTGCGCGGATCAGGCTGTCCAAATCGGCGTTGTGGTATTCGGCTCCACCGCCACCCCAAGACGCGAAGTTGTCGGAGCAGGTGATCCACAAGTCGCTGGGCAACTCGCCGTCGCGCTTGCGTTCCTGCAGGTGGTTGACCCACCCCAAAATGACCTTGGGCGCCACGAAATAGGATGCCGCCCAATGCACCATGGCTTCGTTGCCGACGGCGATGACTTTGATGATGTCGGGATGTTTTTGGGCCAGAGCCACCGCGCGCTGAATTTCTGCCTCATTCGCTTCAAAGTCCTGCTCGGCGTGGTTGGGGGCGTCGGTCCAGGCCCCGGCACAATCGATCCAGGCGCCAAGCATCACGTACATCTCGAAATCCGGGTCCGCTTCCTTCAACTCTGCAATGGCCTTGACCACATTGGAGGCGTGGGGGAGCTGGACATTGTAAGTCCGCAAGAACCGGATGCCCATGGCGTGCAACAGGAGCATGTCTTCCTTGAGTTGGTCTAAGGTGGGGTGCTCCGATCGGCTCAAGCCACGGTAACCTCCGTAAGAAATCGCGGTGTAGTCAGGGTTCCCTAGGAGTTGAGAGGCCGTTTTGTGCATGGGTTCAGGCTTGGGGGCTTGAGTGGGGGGCACTTCCCCACACGACAGCATGGTCGCGAGCAGAAGCAGCAAGAACGAGAAGGACTGGCACATCCGACTCGTTCCCGTGAAACAAACATTGAAAAAAGACACGTGCCGCATCGTTGTGGATTCAGGCAATCACCGACAATTGCGTCACCTCATGCGTTCTGCCGAAAATCTTTCGGCTCAACACTTGGTCGAGGCTCAAGCCGCTGATGTGTTGGGTGCTGCCATCCGCCATGCGGACTTCGATGCTCGGTTTGTCACCGTGTTGTTGGACCACGGGCACTTGGCAGAGTGTGTAAGCCAAACTCCCCGCAGGCAGCGACAACGATTGCCATTCCTGGTTCACATCAACGTAGTCGAAGTTGGCAGGTTCATCCAAGAACTCCTCGGGATTCAACAGGGCTCGGTCAAAGTGCAATTGGCCTTCGGAAACCCGAACGCCCAACTCACCGAACCGGCAAAGCAGGTCTTCCTTCACCTGCCCAGTCATTCCGGGCTGCTGGGCGCCTTTGCCACCTGGCGTGTGAGAGTAGGGGTCGGTAGGGAAGGCACCGTAGAGTTCAGGCGACTTGTGCGCGCCAATCCCGGCGTTGATTTCGAAGTAGTGGTCAAACAACCTCCCCACCACTTCTGGAGACTCGCCCTGCTCCACTGCGGCCTTGGTGACTTCAAATGCGGCCAATCGCAGCTTGGAGACCATGTGCCAGTAGATGGATCCGAGTCCTTCGTACCCGAAGAACGTCCCTGAACGTCCTGTGAATGCCTTGTGGTTGAAGATGCCTTCATAGATGGCCTCAACGTCGTGATGCTCGGATGCCACCAGAGCGTCATAGGCCTTGGGAAGTTTGGCGAGGGCCTCGCGCAACGCACGGGCATTGTTGAAATTGCCGTTGAAGTGGTATCCACCCAGACAGTCTTGGGTGACGATGTCTTGGTTGCCATCTTCAATGAGCTTGGACAGCAAGGCCGAACCGGTAATTGCGTCGGCGGCGATGTTGTTTTTGTCCAAGAAACGTGGCAAGGACTTGTTCGGATACAGGATGTAACTGTATTGGTCTTCGCGGAACAGGGCGCTCGCCTTCAAGGCGTCAAGCACGGCGAGGCTTTCCTTCGCGTCGAGCAATCCGGCACTGAGCACGGCAACTTGTCCTTCGAGCATTTCAGGCAAGTAGGTGATGTCAATGCCTCCGTCGGCTCCGACCGTCATCAGGTTGTAGGCGTGGTACAACCCGTCCTCGCGTTTGTTGGCGCGGATGCTATGCTCGAGGTGCGTCAGCGCGATGTCCACGAAAGCCTCCAAATCTGACAAGGCCAAGGTGCCCTTTCGGCCTGAGAAGTTCTCGGTGTAAATCTTTTGGCGGTAGTCGCTGGATGCGGTGCCCAACCCGTCCAAGAAGGCGCGTCGCTGGGCATTGGAAATGGAGCCTGAGGTGAGGTTTTGGTGTTCGCTCAGGGTGGTGTGGATGCGGTTGAAGCAGTCGAGCAACTCTTCGGACACGGCCACCTCGTTGTGTTCCGTACCGCCCAAAATGTCCTTGAAGTACACCAAGAACCGGCGCAGGTAATACAACGTCACCATGGACACGCCGTTGCCCACCAAAGCGTTGTTGGCGTCGTTCCACTCGGGACGTTGGGTGTTCATCCAAATGCCACCCTCAGGAATGAAGTTGGCCACTTTGGCAAGCATGGTGGCCATCAGCTTCTCGATGAAGTTGACCTTGTAAATGAAGACGTGTGTCTCGCGAAGGAGTGCCCCGTCGCCTCCGATTTCGCCTCGCTTCAATTCGATCTTCTTCTCGGCTTCGTGGTCGAAATCAATGGTGTTTTTGGGGTCCTCAAGCAGGGCATCATACGGTTTGATGCGGTAAGGCACATTCGCGTAGACAAACGAATCGTTTTCGAAGTAGGCCTCTAACTTCTCGGGGTAGTAGGCCCGCAGGAACTCGAGGAATTTGAGGAGGTAAATGATTTGGTGGTCCCCCCAGTAGCCGATGTAGGACCAGGGATTGTCGGGCTCAATCGTTTCCCATTCGAAACCATCCTTGAAGACGCGGTAGGGGTTGTAGCCGTCGAATGTGGTGGCGTTGAGGAACTTGAAAATCATGCCTTCGATGAACTCCGGGTAGGAGTGCACCAAGGCTTCCCAATTTTGGAAGATGTCGCGCCAGTTGCCCTGGTAGTCCAAAATTTTCGCACCGGTCTCTTCGTCGCGCAGGTTGATGGAAAAGCGGTTCCAAGGACGGCTGGGGTCACCGTGCCGGCGGCTGAATTTCAACGGCAGGTATTCGGCACACAGTCGCTTGAAGTTGAGGTCATCGTCTTGGCTCGCCTGTTCCTGGAGGAAGGCCAAACCGAACGTCTC
>JAOIQU010000019.1 GCA_028141885.1 Flavobacteriales bacterium
CATCGACAATTTGACGTTGAGGACTTAAGCCCAACAGGTGTCGACGACTGGGTTAGATTTCAGAACTTCGTCCCAAATCTTCACGCCATGGGTGCCGTCGGTCCAACTCAACTCCTCCTCATTGCCTTGGTCATTTTGCTGCCATTCTCGCAGCGCGTCCAAAGAATGCAAAACCGTCATGAGAACCAGTGGTTTTGGGCCTGAAACCCGCGTAAATGCTTGGATTTTGGGTCAAAAATACTTATCTTGCCTATTCGTTACACTATGACATATTCAGAATGAGCAAGCCACGCGTCCTCTACATTTCTCAGCATCTCACGCCTTACCTCCCGGAAACAACCATGAGCCACGTCTCTCGGATGCTTCCTCAAGGCACCCATGAGAAGGGCAAAGAAATCCGCGTGTTCATGCCTCGTTTTGGCAAGATCAATGAGCGTCGTCACCAATTGCACGAAGTCATTCGCCTCTCAGGGATGAACCTCAACGTGAACGACACCGATCACCCGCTGATCATCAAGGTGGCTTCCATTCCCTCAGCGCGCATTCAGGTGTACTTCATCGACAACGACACCTACTTCAAGCGGAAGGCCGTGTTGGAAGACGCTGACGGGAACTTCTTCCCAGACAACGATGAGCGCAGCCTTTTCTTCGCCCGCGGCGTGCTCGAGACCGTGCGCAAGTTGGGTTGGGCGCCAGACATCATTCACTGCAGCGGCTGGATGACCAGCTTGGTCCCGCTCTACCTGAAGCATGTCTTTGCTGACGAGCCTTACTTCGACAAGGCCAAAATCGTGTACCACGCTTACGACGAAGGTTTTGAGGGCGCACTCGACGCCGGCATGGCTGCAAAAGCGGAAGCGCACGGCATCCCTGCCGAGGCATTGGGCAGCATTGTCGAACCCACCTTCGACAACCTGAATGCGTTGGGCATGGAAGGCGCGGACGCCGTCATCGTTGGGTCTGAAAACCTCACCCCTGCAGGTCAGGCGGTGTTGGCTGGTTTGGACAAGCCGATTCTGCCTTACAGCGGCAGCGAAGGGTTTGTGGCTGAGATCAACGCCTTCTACGACGAGATGCTCGAGGGAAAAAGTGAGGCTGTCGCGGAGTAAGGGAAGTTCTTGTAGAACTTCGTGCCCTCATGAAGAGGTCTGACTTGCGCATCCACCCGACAGTCTGCTTTGCATTCGGATGCTTATTGGCACTCCTGACGGGGTGTACCAAACCCGAGACGGACATCGGTCTCGGGCTTCAGCCTGCGTCTGAATTGCTGGACGCTGTGACCGTGGACACCGTCACAGTGCGCATGGTGACTGTGCTGGAAGACAGCTTGCAAACGGATGAGCTCAGCACGGGACTGATCGGATCCATGCACATCCCTGGGTTGAGCAACTTCACCGCCTCGTTGGCAACACAGCTGCGACTGTCTGCGACCGATGTGAATTTTGGAAACGATGCCGTCGCCGACAGCATGCATCTGTTGCTGCGCACCACAGACGACTTTTACGGACAATCCGGAGAGCTTTTCCTTTCGGTCCAACCTCTGTCCGATTCGTTGTCGTTGGAGGAGCCTCAATATTCCAACTTGCAGCCCTCCACTTCGGGTGAAGAATGGCTCTCGCCCTCTGTTTCTTCCATTTTTCTTGGTCCAAACAATGTCGTGGCCATAGGGGCAGACTCTACGGTGGAGGCATTGAAAATTCCTCTTGATGTCGCCAGGGCGCAAGACATCATTGATTTGGACCCCTCTTCTCTCAGCGGCAACGCATTGTGGTTCGAACAGGTGCCAGGATTGCTCATCTCGCCGTCGCCATCCCCACAAGGGAATGGTGTGGCGGCTGTGGACATCAACAGCGGTTTAAGCGTCCTGCGTTTGCACTACACCAACAGCGACGGTGCCGCGTTTTACGACTTCTTGATCAGCCCACTGAGTGCGCGGGTCAACCTGTTTCAACACGACTTTTTGGTTGGCTTTTTGGCAGAGCTTGCCAGCAATGAAGACCTGAACGAATGGCCCGGTGACGAGCGGGCGTACGTCATCTCCGCCTCGGGA
The DNA here is from genome assembly GCA_028141885.1 of Flavobacteriales bacterium. The sequence goes on from JAOIQU010000019.1 coordinate 2,051, forward strand.
AGCAAGATCCGGCTCGACTTTCCGCACCTCGAGAACTTTCAACAGGAGGACGGCAGCGTGCCCACCGTGTTGAAGGCAGAGTTGGTGGTGCCCGTAGCAGCCACGTCCACGGAAAAACCCGTCCCGACGCAGGAACAATTGTTTGTATTGATGGACGGCGCGGAAGGCGATTTTGTGTCCTCCCCAGACCAAAACGCGCCCATTCCTGTGGGAGGCGAAAAAGACGAGGATCGCGATGCATACGTGTTCAACCTCACCAGCACAGTGCAGTCCATGATGAAAGGTGATTTGCAAGGGCGTGGATTGTACCTTGTATCCAACCGGGCGGGCGTCTCGGTGTCACGTGTCGAACTCAACGGCACCGGCGTCGACAACCCAACCCGCCTGGAATTGACTTTTGGCCTTTAACCCAACCCCGACCAAACGCTCATGTGTGGCATTGTAGGATACCTCGGACCTCAACCCGCGTACCCCATCCTGATTGACGGCCTCAAGCGGCTTGAATACCGCGGCTACGACAGCGCAGGAGTGGCCACCCTCGAAGAAGGATCGGGCTTGCGCATTGAAAAAAAGCAGGGGAAAGTCGCCAACTTGGAGGGTCACGTGGGCGAACACAAGCCCATGGGAACGGTGGGCATCGGACACACCCGGTGGGCCACACACGGACCCCCGAGCGACGTAAATGCGCATCCGCACGCTGGAGGCACAGGTCGCATCGCCGTGATCCACAACGGCATCATCGAGAATTACGAGTCGCTCCGAGAGCTCTTGACAGACCGCGGACACAACCTGGTCAGCGAAACCGACACCGAAGTCCTGGCTCATTTCATTGAAGAGGTGCAAACCACGACGGGGTTGGACCTCCCCGATGCCGTTCGTACGGCGCTGAAGGAAGTGGTCGGCGCCTATGCGTTGGTCGTGTTGGACGAGACCCATCCCGACCGCCTCATCGCCGCCCGCAAATCTTCTCCCCTCGTCATCGGAGTGGGCCAAGACAATGAATTCTTCGTGGGTTCGGACGCCACGCCCATTGTGGCGCACACCAAAAACGTCATCTACCTCGAAGACGAAGAGGTTGCCACCATGCATCGCAATGGGGAGTTGACCATTCGCACCATCGGCGACACTGTGGTCACCCCAGAGGTTCACGCCATCGAAATGGAAATGGCGTCGCTGGAAAAAGGCGGCTACGATCATTTCATGCTCAAGGAAATTTTTGAGCAACCCAAATCCATTCGAGACTCCATTCGCGGCCGCATTCGCCTGCAAGCCGGGGAATCCACCATCTCAGGCATTGACGACCATTGGGACGTCTGGTCGAAAGCAGACCGCATTTTGATTTTGGGTTGTGGCACAAGCTGGCATGCAGGGTTGGTGGCGGAGTATCTGTTTGAAAGTCTGGCGCGCGTGCCCGTGGAGGTGGAATACGCCTCAGAGTTCCGGTATCGCAATCCGATCATCCGACCCACAGACGTGGTCATCGCCATCTCCCAAAGTGGAGAAACGGCCGACACGCTTGCCGCCATTCGTCTGGCCAAAGAACAAGGGGCCCACGTTTTCGGCGTGTGCAACGTGGTGGGATCGAGCATCGCCCGCGAAACCCATGCCGGTGCGTACACCCACGCTGGGCCTGAGATTGGCGTGGCCTCCACCAAAGCCTTCACGGCCCAGGTGGCGGTGCTGACCGTTTTGGCCATGCACTTGGGGCGTCGATTGGGACGCCTGGAAGACCAGCCGTTCATGCGGTTGATGACGGGCTTGGACAACATCCCTGGGTTGGTCCAAAAAGTCCTCGACAACGCCGGGGCCATCGAGCACATCGCCGATCAGTTCGCCCAATCTGAAAACGCGCTGTACCTCGGGAGGGGCTATCAATTCCCGGTCGCCCTTGAAGGCGCGTTGAAGCTGAAAGAAATCAGCTACATCCATGCGGAAGGCTACCCTGCGGCGGAAATGAAGCACGGCCCCATTGCCTTGATTGACGAAGCCATGCCCGTGGTGTTCATCGCCACCCAAGACGAGGTCTACGAAAAGGTGGTGAGCAACATCCAGGAGGTCAAAGCCCGCGGAGGCCAAATCCTCGCCATCGTCACCGAAGGCGACAAGAAAGTTCCGTCACTGGCGGACCACGTCTTGGAAATCCCCAAGGTGGACGACGCGTTGACGCCCTTGCTCACGGTTGTGCCTCTGCAAATCCTGAGCTACCACATCGCCCTCAAGCGCGGATGCAACGTGGACCAGCCACGCAACCTCGCGAAAAGCGTCACCGTGGAATGAACCCCGCATTTTCCGACCACAACAGCACAAAATCGGCCATGGACTTGTGCCAAAAATGCAATCTTGGTGGCCCGATTTTGCTGAGTTTCCCAAGTTCTGTGCTTTCTTGCACTCGCAAAACCTAGAAAATTCATTTTCAGTCATGAAAAAACTGATGTTTACCCTCGCTGCGGTTGCCGTAGCCCTCACTTCAGCCCAAGCTCAAAAGCAAATGGGTGACGAGCACAACATTGAAGTGTCTTTCAACCCGTTCAGCGGAAGCCCCATTGACGCTTCTGTGATCAAGTACCGTATGTTCATGGACGACGACGCTGCATTGCGCGTGTCTCTCGGCCTCAACAACACAGCGAACAGTTACTTGGTGGTTCCTGAAAACTCTTTGCAGCAGCTCGGTGCAGAAGGCACCATCACTCACCCTGACTTGTTCTTGACCAACACCACCTCTTCTTGGTCCTTGTCTTTGGGTTACGAAAAGCACTTCCGCGGCACGGACAACTTGTCTCCATACGTAGCACTCGCGGTTGGATACGGATCCAACACTGTGGATTTGACCCGTGAGCACTTCAGCGCGTTGAACATCCTCGACGCAAGCGCGCCTGTTGTCTGGGAAGGTGAGACGGACCCTGCAAACTGGGGGGTGTGGAGCTACTCCAACGTGGTGACTTCAAACCAGTTGAATGTAGATGTGCTCTTCGGTGCAGACTACTACTTCAACGACGCCATTTACGTTGGTTTTGAAGCTGGTTTGCGTTTCTCCAACACGGCTGGAATTTCCTCTACCATTTCTACAACCGACGACAACGCCTTCAACATCTACTTTGACGGTGGGTCTGGTTCAGGCGGCGACGGCGCCCTTGTGGTCAACACCTTGTCAGACGGCAACTACCAGTGGAGCAGCGCCACGCCAGTTGAGTACATCATCAACGGTGAGCCTTGGTTGCCCAACGAGCAGCCTTTCTACGAAGCTGTTGACGCCTTGTGGAGCAACTGGGACGAGCAGTCTCCTGCCAACGAGGATCTTGCTGGTCAAGGCCGCGACGCCTTTTTCAACGGTTCAAACTTCTTGGGCACATACTCCACGGGCATGCTCCGTGTTGGATTCTTGTTCAACTAAGAACAACCCACTTCGACTTTTGCAGAAAGGCGTCCTCGTGGCGCCTTTCTTCGTTTCTTGGGGACATGCGCTGTGTGTTTGAACGGCAAGGAAACGAGTGTGAGGCCGACCTCACAAAGCCCGTGGACCTGAGTTTGGTCTTGGCGGGCAATGGAAAGCCCAACCCCTCCGCCTGGTACGTCGCCCACCCTTCCATGCAGCCTGTCCGGGGCGATGGCTTTGTGGGGGCCGTTGCGGAGGGTGGGAGTGTGAACTTCAGAGACGTGACGTTCAACCCGCATGGCCACGGCACGCACACGGAATGCCTTGGGCACATCACACCAGACGTGCATCCCGTGGATCCGTTGTTTCGGAACCAACAAGCGCACGTGCCTTGCCAGCTCATCACTGTGCAGCCTGAGAAGCGCGACGACGACTTTGTGATCGACGCCGCTTGCTTGGCGGCCATCAACGGGCCTCTTCCCAGGGCGTTGGTGGTGCGCACGTTGCCTAATGGAAAGGACAAGGCCACGCGGTCGTGGTCCAACACCAACCCGCCTTACTTCACCGTTGACTTCATGGACGCTTTGGTGCGTCAAGGCGTGGAACACCTCTTGGTGGACTTGCCGTCCGTGGATCGGGAGGTTGATGGCGGGCGTTTAGCGGCGCACCACGCGTTTTGGGGGCTTCCTGACAATCCGAGACCCCACTGCACCATCACAGAGCTTGTGTACGCCCCTCAGAGTGTCTCAGACGGGCTCTACCTCTTGCATCTCGGTGTGGCGCCCATGGACAACGACGCGGCGATCAGCCGGCCCGTGCTCTACCCCGTGGTTGTCGTCAAGGACGGAGGGGAAGACGCACGGTGAAGGTGGTTCCCTTTCCATGACTTGAGGCCACCGAGATGGACCCTTTTGCGGCCTGAACGATGGCCCTGACCATGGCGAGGCCCAAACCAAGGCCATGGGTCTTGGTCGTGAATTTGGGCTCGAAGATGCGCTCCAGCCGTTCCTGCTCGATGCCATGGCCGTTGTCGATCACGTCCACGACCGCTTCTGACCCCTCTGCCCTGAGACGAACCTGAACGTCGACTTGTGAACCCGACTCGAGCGCATTTTGAACCAAGTTGTTGAAGGCGCGGGTCAGTCGGGTCCGATCCCCTTGGATTCGCACTTCCCCAGACGGCGCGTCAAGGCCTACCCCTTGCGCTTCGTGCAGGTACACGACATCCTGGAGCAACGTCACTAGATCCAAGTCCACCAACACCGTCTTGCCGTCGGTCGCCAGCATGGCAAAACCCTCCGCGATGTGGCTGAGCGCGTCGATTTGTTGGATGGTCGTTTGGGTGTAGCGTTGAAGCCTGGCGTCAAAATCGGGGGCGTTGTCTTGCCAGGCCCGTTCGAGATGCTGCGCCCCGAGCTTGAGTGGCGTCAGCGGGTTTTTGATTTCGTGGGCGACTTGTTGCGCCATCTCCCGCCATGCGCCTTCACGCTCCAACGACGCCCGGTCGTTCATGCTTTCCTCGAGCTGGGCAAGCAATTCGTTGTAAGATGTGACCAAGCGCCCAATTTCATCCCGCCAACGGTACTCCAGCGATGTCGAACGCCGCCCTCGTGCCAGCGGATCCGATTGCATGTCGAAACTCAACCGCCTAAGAGGGCCCACGATGCTGTTGGACAGCGAAAAGGCCAAAGCACCGACCAACACGAACAGCATCGCATACACGGGCGCAAGGCGCTCAAGAAAGGCCTTCCAATCCGCTTCTTCCGCTTCCCTGGGGTCATAATGGACGTGACCCAATGCCAACACCTGGCCATTGGACATCCGAAGTGGCCAAACCACTTCCGTTCCACCCCGAACATCAGCCCACTCTGTGCGTCCCTGATCGCTTGTGGCAAACCGCACCACATCGCGCTCAAGTTCCAAGGCGACTGTGCTGTCAGGAGAGCCTGGGCCGGCGGAGGTGGTCACCAACCGTCCGGCGCCATCGTACAACGAGAACGTGAGGCTGTGAACGTCGGCCAATTCGCAGATTCGGTCAGTAAACACAATGGCCAAACTGTCATGGCTCACCGTACCACCCATGCGGTCCAACATGTAGCTGAGGCTCCTTTGCAAAGCCGCTTCCTTGCGCAACAAGCGCTGGGCGTTGTACGTGGCCTCGGCATCCACGCCGTAACGGTAAGCCACATAGCCTGTGGCCAACAGTGCGCAAACCACCACGGCCATCATGCCCAAAAAAATGCGGAACCTCAGACCCATGGCCCCAAGCTAACCACAAAGTGTGCCAAGAAAACAGGGAACGGCCGATCAGCCGTCGAGCGCCTCGGAACCGGCTACAATCTCGAGGATTTCTGTCGTGATCGCCGTCTGACGTGCCTTGTTGTACGTAATGCGCAAGTCGCGGAGCAGCTCGCCGCCGTTGTCCGTGGCTTGGTGCATCGCCGTCATGCGCGCTCCGTGTTCCGCAGCGTGGCTGTCAAGAAGCGCTTTGTACAACTGCACGCGCAGCGCGTTGGGCAGCATGCGCTCCACAATTTCCTCCTTGTTGGGCTCGAAAATGTAGTCCACCGAAGAGGCGTCGCCTTCTGCATCTGCGTCTGGGAGCATAGGCAAGAAGGCCTCTTCTGTAGGAAGTTGCACCGCGGCGTTCTTAAATTGGTTGTAGGCCAACACCACACGGTCGTACGTGCCATCCGCAAATTGCGCCATGACTTGGTTGGCCACTTCCGAGGCATTGGTGAAATCGAGGTTGTCAAACAGCGTGGTTGCTGCGTCACCGTACCCCTCTGCCACAGGCCACTCCAAGCGATTGACGGCGTCCAGCGCCTTTTTGCCCAGAGGCAAGACTGCGTACTCCTGATTCGCCTCTTGGCAAGCTTTCACCGCATTGGTGGCGAGCTTGACCACGTTGTTGTTGAAGGCACCACACAACCCACGGTTGGAGGTGATGGCAACGATGAGCACGCGCTTGACGTCACGGACCTCCGAGTACTGTCCTTCACCCCGCTCCAAACTGGCGCTTACGTTGGCAAGCATGCCTTGAAGCTTCACGGCGTAGGGACGCATCTGGGTGATGGCGTCTTGTGCGCGACGCAACTTGGCTGCAGACACCATCTTCATTGCAGAGGTAATCTGCATGGTGTTCTGCACCGAGGAGATGCGATCGCGTACTTCTTGAAGTCCTCCAGCCATGGCTTAACGTATCAGGCGTAACGGGCGGTCATTTCTGCGGCTGCAGACTCAATCACACTGGTTTCCGCGTCGGTGTATTTGCCGGCTTTCAATGAAGCCATCGTGTCGGCGTGCTTGTTGCGCATGTAGTCCAAGAACTCCACCTCGAACTCGCGGATCTTGTCCACGGGAACGTTCTTCAACAAGTTCTTAGTGCCGCAGTAGATGATGGCAATCTGCTCCTCAACGGGAAGCGGGGAGTTCTGGTCCTGCTTCAAAATCTCCACGTTGCGCTCACCCTTGCCGAGGACGGCTTTGGTCGCATCGTCGAGGTCCGAGCCAAACTTGGCAAACGCTTCCAGCTCGCGGAATTGCGCCTGGTCAAGCTTCAACGTGCCGGCAACCTTCTTCATAGACTTGATCTGCGCAGAGCCACCCACACGGCTCACCGAGATGCCCACGTTGATCGCTGGACGGACACCGGAGAGGAAGAGATTGGATTCCAAGAAAATCTGACCGTCCGTGATGGAAATCACGTTGGTCGGAATGTACGCAGAAACGTCACCCGCCTGGGTTTCAATGATGGGGAGGGCCGTCAACGAACCGCCACCCTTTACTTTGCCCTTGAGGGATTCGGGGAGGTCGTTCATTTGGGCTGCAATGCTGTCCTCAGCAATCACCTTCGCCGCACGCTCGAGCAAACGAGAGTGGAGGTAGAAGACGTCACCTGGGTAAGCCTCACGTCCTGGAGGACGACGAAGCAGCAACGACACTTCGCGGTAGGCCACCGCCTGCTTGGAAAGGTCATCGTAAACCACCAATGCCGGACGACCCGTGTCGCGGAAGTATTCTCCGATAGCCGCGCCGGTGAACGGTGCGTAGAACTGGAGCGGCGCAGGGTCAGAAGCGGTTGCGGCCACAACCACGGTGTAGGCCAAGGCACCTGCCTCTTCGAGCGTCTTCACGATGCCCGCCACTGTGGAACCCTTCTGGCCGACAGCGACGTAGATGCAGAACACCGGCTCACCTGCGTCGTAAAACTCTTTCTGGTTGATGATGGTGTCGATCGCCACCGTCGTCTTGCCCGTCTGACGGTCACCAATGATCAGCTCACGCTGACCGCGACCGATGGGAATCATGGCGTCGATGGACTTGATGCCTGTTTGGAGCGGCTCGTTCACCGGCTGACGGTAAATCACACCTGGCGCCTTGCGCTCGATTGGCATGTCAAAGGTCTCGCCCGTGATGGGGCCCTTTCCGTCAATGGGCTCACCCAACATGTTGACCACACGGCCCAACATGCCTTCACCCACCTTGACCGACGCAATGGAGTTCGTGCGCTTGGCCGTACTGCCTTCCTTCAAGTCTCCTGAAGGTTCGAGCAACACCACACCCACGTTGTCTTCCTCGAGGTTGAGGACGATGCCGCGAACGCCGTTTTCAAATTCAATCAATTCCCCGGACTGCACACTTGTCAATCCGTAAATGCGGGCGATTCCGTCTCCAACCTGGAGGACGGTGCCAACTTCCTCAAGTTGAGCTGCACTTGCAGATCCTGCGAGTTGCTCGCGGAGGATGCTGGAGACTTCTGCTGGGTTGATATCAGCCATCAGTTTGTGATTTTGTCCCGATCAGAATTCGGGCTCGTAATCGTGTTCCGTGAGTTCACGGCCAAGCGCCTGAATTTGGCGCTTCACCGAGGCGTCGATCATCTGATCGCCCATGTGGAGGATGTACCCTCCAAGGATCTCAGGATCGACATGTTCAGTCAATTCCACTTCGCCATTGTGGACTTTGGCCACTTGGGCGAGGATGCTCGTGCGGAGCTCGTCGGTCAACGCAACCGCCGTGGTGACGGTTGCCGTTTGAATGTTGCGAAGGCTCCGAAGTTGAGCTTGTCCTTCACGCACCATGTCCACCACCAAACCCTCGCGGCCCTTCTGGACCAAAATTTGGAGATAACTGGTGGTTAAAGAACCGACATGCCCTTTGAGCACAGCGTCCAACACGGACTGCTTCTTGTCGCCCTTCACAATGGGGCTTTGAAGCAAGACGACCAAGTCGCGCGACTGCTCAAACAACGCTTCAAGCGTGTCCAAGTCCTTGCCCACCTCGTCCAACTCCTTGCGTTCTTGGGCAAGGGAGAGGAGGGCTTTCGCGTAACGTCCGGCGACTCGTGCTGTGGCCATGGCTTAGTTCAATGGGCTTTCGTCGATCAACTTTTGGACCAATGCCTGTTGCTTGTCGTCGCTCGAAAGCTCCGTACGAATCAATTGTTCGGCAATGGTCACTGAGAGCTTGGCCACTTCCGCTTTCAACTCCGCAACCGCGGTTTTGCGTTCTGTGGCAATGGCTTGGCGTGCATTTTCCGCTTCACGAGCAGCTTCGTTTTTGGCTTTGGCTTTGGCCTCCGCCACCACTTTGTCCGCCATTTCGCGTGCCTCACGTAACATAGCGTCGCGTTCGGCACGTGCTTCCTGAAGTAGGCGGTTGTTGTCCGCTTGCAGGGCCGTCATTTCTGAACGGGCCTTGTCTGCTTCATTCAGCGCGCTAGCTATGCTCTCTTCGCGCTCCTTAAGGGCAGCGAGGATGGGTCCCCACGCCATCTTGCGCAGCAAAAACATTACCACCAAAAACGCGACGGTGGCCCAAACGACGGTCCCGAATGCGGGTGTCAGAAGCGCATCCATGGAAATTATCCGAGGGCGACGAGCAAGCAGATGATGGCGCCGAAGAGGGCGACACCCTCCACAAGTGCGGCTGCAATAATCATGTTGGTGCGAAGATCACCAGCCATTTCAGGCTGACGAGCCATGGCCTCCAACGCGGAGCCACCAATACGCCCAACACCGAGGCCCGCGCCTATGGCTGCAGCGCCTGCACCGAGGCCCGCAAGGCCTTGTCCAATTTCAAGAAGGATGGTCAACAATTCCATGTGACTGTTTTTGAGAATGTATAAAAGTTCAAATCAATGGTGTGCCTCATGTGTGGCCTCTCCAAAGTAGATGGCCGCAAGAAGGGTAAATATGAAGGCCTGCAAAAATGCAACGAGCAATTCAATGCAGTACATGAAAATCATGAATGCTGTTGAGAATATTCCTACGCCGTAGCCAGCTGCGACCGAGGACTCCCCAAAGATGAGCACAAGGCTCACAAACGACAAGATGATGATGTGGCCCGCCGTGATGTTCGCAGTCAAACGAATCATCAACACAATGGGCTTCAAGAACATCCCAATGATTTCAATTGGAATGATAATGGGCATCACGAACACGGGCACGCCTGGAGGCCAGAACAAATGACCCCAATAGTGTTTGTTCCCGTTGAATGACGTCAACAAAAACACAAAAGTCGCCATCACTGCAGTGATTCCAACTGTTCCCGTGATGTTGAAGCCTCCGATGAATGGAATCAAGCCGAGCAAGTTGGCAAAGAGAATGAAGAAGAACACCGTCAAAAGGAACGGCAAAAACTTCTCTGCCTTCTTCTCTCCTAAACTTGGCACGGCGATGTCGTCACGCACAAAGACGACGAGGGGCTCCAGCATATTGGTCAATCCTTTGGGGGCCTGGCCGGGGTTCTTTCGATAGCTGGCCGCTACCCTTCCAAATAGGCCAACGAGCAGCGCCATGATGAACAACATCCCAAACACCGATTTGGTGATGCTAAAGTCATAGAGCTTTAGATCGTGGTTGTGGTTGTGTCCGTCCTGATGGCTATGAGCGTGGTCATCGTGCGACCCCGCCAAAGAAATGTGTCCATGCGACATTTCATACCTCCCGTCATCGGTGTGTTTGACCTCTCCATGACCATGGAATGCGCTGCTCATGAATACATCCAAGCCGTGCCTCTCGGAGTAAAGAATGACTGGAAGGGGAATGTGAAGCGCGCTTTCACCCTCTCCCCAAAGGTGGATGTCGTAAGCGTCCGCCACGTGGTGAATGATGAATGGGCTTGGGTCAAATCCCCTTTCTTCCTCCACTTCATGAACGCCTTCAGACGCAAGGCTTTCCGTCAATTCGTGGCCATCGTGCTGGGCTCTCGTTGCTTGCCCAGCTAGGAGGGTCAGCGGCAAAAGAAGAAGGTTGAATCGCGTGGTCATCAGTGGAAAATCCGCGGCAAAAGTAATCACGAAGATGTATTTTTACGCAATAAAATCAGTTCTTTTGGTTTTGGTCCCCATGCGCCATCATCGATGCCACAATCACCACTGTATACAGCACAAACACACCGAAAGCGCCGAAGACAAATTCGTGCCTGCCTTCCTGCTGGGTCACCAAGTAAGCAGTAAGCCACCCCAACGTCGTGAAGAGCTTGAGTGCTGTGGTGCCGTTGACCGCCGCCACAAACTGCATGGACGAGCGTTTGGCCGCATTTCGAATCCAGCGCAAACCCAATCCTGCAACCACGCCGAGCGAACACACTGTAGCGTACCACCACCAAACCCCTGAAAGCACCCCCAGCGTCGACCAAACGTCAGGAAGCACGCACGCCCAGGCGGTCACGGTCGCGAGGGCAATCCAGGATTGCAAACGGGTCATTGCAGCGCCTTCAAAACCTGGTACATGCCCGCCGCCAAACCGAACAGCCCAAACAGCGCCGTTCCCAAAGGCTGCTCCCACGCCAAATGCTCATCGACCTTGATGCCCAGGACCACGCCAAGGCCAATGGCCACAGCGAGTTGAACCCCCATGCCTGCGAATCGCAGGATGGAAGGCGAGGTCTTTTTAGACTCTGAACGAAGGGGGTCTTTCGACGGGGCGGGATCTCCCATGCGGGGAGGTCAGACTTTGGCCGAAGCGATCGGCGCCTTCACAGGCTCCTTCACTTTGGGCATGCCTGTTTCGACCTCTGCACCTTTGAGGGTGTTCACCGCGCCTGGCTTGCCCATCATGGGTGCTTCTTTCTTCACCTCCTTGGCGCCCATGTGGAACGTACCCACGGGTTGTGCACCTGCCTCCACGCTCAACTGACCGTAGAAGATGGTGCCCGCCACTTTGGCCGAACGCTTCATGGACATCAACTCCGCAACCTCGATGGTGCCTTCCATAACGCCTTCGACATCGCAGTTCGCGCAAGACACGTTGCCTTTGATGATGCCTTTGGGGCCGACCACCAAACGACCCTTGGTCACGATGTCGCCCTGAAACGTGCCGTCCACACGCATGTTGCTCATGCTGCGGATGTTTCCTTCAAACGTTGTGCCTTCGACGATGCGGTTGACCGCGTCAGTGTTGGGGGTGTCCATGCCCATGGAGGTTTTCTTATTGCCAATCATTTGGTCGAAAGGTACTGTTCTGCAAAGAACTTGACGTACCCTTCGAGGTCCTTGTTTTTGAACAATGTGATGTAGTTCGTGTTGCTCACGACCACCATTTCATACCCCGCAGAATTGACCTTAATCAGGTCCTCTCGGTTGGTGGTGAAGACCTTGTAATACCCCATTGCATCCTCAGCGTTTCTAAAGGATTTGACCAAAACAACTTGGTTCGATCGGTCGATCAAATTGCTGGTCACCTTCAAGCGCTTTGAGGTGTAAAATGCATTGTTGAAATCTGACGCTTTTGCTTTGACGTCTTCCCCACTTCCGCTGCCTACCGGAACGAAAATGGCGAAGTAGTGTTCCTTGTTGGGATGGGGGTCAAACGGCGACTCCTCTGGAACCTCCTCTGCCTCTTCGTTTTTGGTGGAGGCCTCCGACCCGAGCTCCACGCCAAACTTCCGCATCATGTCCTTGGCCCAGGCCGACTCTTCCGTTTCGGGACATTCGGCAACAATGCCTTGCAGTGCGTTGTAGTAGGGGGTGCGGTCCCCAGAATAGCTGGTCAAGCCTCCTACACATTGGGCGCGAAGCAATTTGTACTTGCATTCAAAGTGGTTGGCCGAATCTCGTTCCAACACTTCGTCCACGTCGAGCAACACGTTTTGGTAGTCCCTGCGGTAGTAGCGGCCCAACATGGCTTCGTACTCCTCACGCTGAACTTCCCGGACCATTTCCTCGGCGTCCAAAAACTCTGGGTCTTCGATCAACCTCGCCCATTCACTTCCTGGATAGAGGCGCACAATTTCATCTGCCCAATACTGGCTGCTGCACTCGTCGCAAAACGGGTTTTCGTAGTTCTCCTCGATTTCGCGCTCCAGGTAGGTTCGGTACAACTGGTAATGTGCCGTGGGGTGGAAATTGGAGCTTTCCAAAGCCTCGATGAGTGCCGCCCAAGTCTCGATGGCTTTTTCGTTGTCCGTCAACTTCTCTCTGTAATCGAGCCCGGCGTTGTAATACGCCTCGGCCATACGCTCCTCCTCAGAAACCCGAGCTTCTGGTTCACAAGGAAGTCCGTCAATCAGTTCGTCCAGGGTGGGAAGGTTTGCGGGGTCGAGGGGATCCAAGACCTCGTTTTCTCCTGCGGCGTCTCCGTCTTCCGCCTCTTCACCATCCTCGGTGAACAGGTTCCCCAACTTGTTCATGCGACGCCAATTGTCTTCCAAGACACGGTCGCCCCAATAGGACAAGAACTCCTGCTGTCCAGATTGCCGCAACTGGCCGTTGTAAGGCCAAAACATCCCGGCACCTGACATGTCCGAAGCAGCAGCAGCAGCAGCCGCGGCTTCTGCCGCATCCCGCTCGTCGCGCAAACGTTGCAACTCGAGCTCCATATCCCTGAGCACCCTGTCCACCGCGCGAAGACGGGTGTCCTCATCCATGTCACACAGCGAAAGCAGGCTATCCACCTCTTCGATGATGTTGAGGTTGTCCACCAAGCTGCCCAAATCCGAAGCCAGCGACGAAATTTCTTCCTTGCGCTCGTCCTCCTCTTCGATGTACACCAACGCACTGTCGTAGTAGGCTTGTGCCGTGGTGTACACAAGGTCTTCCATGTACAGGTCGGCCAACTTCAAATAGCTCTTCCCGAGCTGTCGGTCGTTGTCGACGTGCGCGGCAGCGGCTGACTTGAACAAGTCGAACGATTCGTCGCGGCGCCGGTCTTCGAGCGCCACCTCGCCCAGCGCGTAGTAGACTTGGTCGAGGTAGTCGACGTTCTTTTTGTCCTCCAGCATGTCTTCCAGCAATTCCACGATGGCCTTGCTGTTGCCGTTCCGGCGGTCGAAGGTCATGGCTTGCTGGATGTTCCCCTGGAAAACCCATTCGTAATCGGCCCAGCGCATGTCGGCGACTTCCTGGAATTGCTCAATGGCCCCTTCTTTGTCACCTGCCTCACGCAAGCATTGGGCAAGCACAAACGTGACACGCGTCCGCGCCACCTCCTTTTTCTTGAGCAGCGGCAATGCGTCTTCGAGATGTCGCGCGGCCGCGTCGTACTCTTCGTTCAAGATGTTGTACTGCGCCAGCACCATCAACGTGTGGGCTTTGGCGTCGTCGGAGGCGTCGCGAACCCCTTCAGCTTTGGCGAGGGCGTTTTTGGCCTTCACCTCGTCCCCTGTCCGCATGTGAGTTCGGCCCAACCAAGAGTATGCCCAAGCTTCAGCATCGGCGCCATCCACAGTGCGCACGAGGTAAGTGAAAATCTCCTCCGCCTTGTCGTACTCTCCTTTCAGGTAGTAGGACTTGCCAATCACAGTGTAGTTGTCGTCGATCCACTTGTTCATGACGGGTCGGTTGAACGACTTCGTCATGCGCTTGGGGGGAGCCATGGTGTGGCGGTCGACGACGCGCGTGCACTTTTCAATGGCCCGCTCCATCAATGGGAAGATCTGCTGGGCCGTGGTTTCATCCGCTTCCAAAAACAAGGGGAGCATCTCGTCCCAGCGCTCCTCATGGATTTCCTGGAGCTTGAGGTCGGCCTCACGGTGCGCTTCGTTGGCGTAGTAGAAACCGTTGTGTTTGGCCGTGGTGTTGTGGAACAACCTGTACGCCCGACCGTCTCTTTTGGTCGTGCACGACACCCATGAGAAGGCCACAAAGGCCAAAAGCAGAATCAGGGTGCGGTTCAACATCGGGTGGTTCAACGAATGAGCGTCAAATTTATTGGATGCAGGGTTTGGATGGGCGACAAACTTTGCGGCGTGGCGATATTCGCGACATGTCGAAGTGGAAACATCGCCTCAAAGTCACCGTCTTTGACGAAAGTTCATACTCTGAAATCCATGTGTTCAGGGGAACGCCGAGGCAGTGGGCGTCGTGGTTGGCTATCGTCTTCGCGATCGCGATTGCCTCGACCTACCTCTTGGTGGCCCAAACCAAACTTCGAGAATGGGTGGTCCCCGGCTACGTCGCCGAATCCACACGTCAAGACATTCAAGAGACGCGCGCCATGGCCGACAGCCTGTCGAGCTTGCTTCGGCGTCAGGAAATGACCACGCTGGCCTTGCGACATGCGTTGTCGGGCGACTCTGCGGCGATGGCCTTCCTTCAAGCCGCAGCCAACCCCTCGCCCTCCGAGTCCGAGCTCAGCCTCGAATACGGCGACCCAGCCCTTGAGCCCGGCGACGGTGAGCTTGCGTTGCGCACCGACATTGACAATGAGGACCGCTTCGCGTTGCAACGCCGCGCCGAGGACAGGGCAGACTCCCCATTGGGGTTCACCTACATGCCTTTGGTGGGAGCGGTTTCCGACGATTTGGACTTGGGGTTGGGGCACTTGGGGGTGGACCTTGTGGGGGCCGAGGGCGCGGCCATCCAGTCGGTCGACGACGGCTCGGTCGTGTTCAGTTCCTACACCGTTGAAACGGGCTACACCCTGTTGATCCAACACCGCGGAGAGCGGGTTTCCGTTTACAAACACTGCGCTTCCCTGCTCAAAAACCAGGGTGACCTTGTGGCGGGAGGCGAAGCTGTGGCGTTGCTCGGCAACACCGGCACCCTCAGCACAGGACCTCATCTGCACTTCGAATGGTGGGTGAAGGGTCAACCCATGGACCCCACGCCTTGGCTTGAACCAGGACTTCAGCCTTGATTCACCACTGAATGGCCTCGCAGGCCGTCAGCTTGCGGTAAGCCTCCCAACGTTTTTGGTTGTCCTCCTTGGTCAACGCCGCCAAGCCAGAGGTGCCAAATGCCTCACACGTGAAGCTGGCCATGACGCTGCCGACCACCACCGCTTGCTTCATGTCTTCCCAAGTCAATGTGCCCGACTCTTGGTGCCGAGAAGCGAGGTAGCCCACAAAACCACCAGCAAATGTGTCGCCCGCACCTGTGGGGTCAACCACCTTGTCCAATGGGTAGGCTGGCGCGAAAAACACCGCTCCGCCTTGGAACATCAGCGCGCCGTGCTCTCCTTTTTTGATGACCACGGTTTGGGGTCCCATCGCGTGGATGGCGGCTGCCGCCTTGGGCAAGAAGTGCTCCCCCGTCAGTTGCCGAGCTTCTTCGTCGTTCACAGTCAAGACGTCCACGCGGCCGATGATCTTCTTCAAATTGTCGAGCGCCACGTCCATCCAAAAGTTCATGGTGTCCAACACCACCAGCTTGGGCGCGGCCACCTGGTCGAGCACCGCCAACTGAACGGCGGGGTCCAGGTTGCCGAGCATGACGAAGTCGGCGTTGTTGCCTGACTTGCACACTTGAGGCTCCCAACCAATCAGCACATTCAAATCCGTGGCGAGCGTGTCGCGACCCACCATGTCGTCGTGGTACTTGCCGGCCCAGTGAAAGCTCTCACCGCCCTCTACTCGGGTCAATCCGTTGAGACACGCGCCGCGACCCGACAATTCCGAGAGAAACTCTTGGGGAAAGTCCTCCCCA
The DNA here is from genome assembly GCA_028141885.1 of Flavobacteriales bacterium. Next base: position 18,295 of record JAOIQU010000019.1, read on the forward strand.
ATCACGCTCACCAAGTGCTGCTTCTTGACAAAATGAGACACCGCCAACGCGATGTAGCTCGCGGCGCCGCCCACCACTTTTCCTGAGTTTCCAAACGGGGTTTCAATGGTGTCAAATGCCACCGTGCCAAGGGTCAATACCGACATGTTCGAGGGGGTTTCAGCTGATTTTCATCAAAGGTATTGCTTCGATGCGCACCCTGGTGTATTTTTGCCGTCCGCTAATTCCTCCATAGCTCAGTTGGTTAGAGCATCTGACTGTTAATCAGAGGGTCCTTGGTTCAAGTCCAAGTGGAGGAGCCCAAAAAAAGCCTCGCCTCGTGCGGGGTTTTTTGTTTCACCCGTGTTGTTTAGCTTGGTCGAGCTTAAAAACACCTTGTACCAATGAAACAACACACCCTTTCTTGTGCGATTCTCGCGCTTTGCCTGCTCTCTGCTTGCAGCACCGCCCCCGTGGAACAAAACCCTGCATACGCAAAAAACGCAACCACCATGAAGGCCATGTTTGATGGGTTTCAAAACAAATCTATCGACCCCTCACTCTTCGCGGATGACTTTGTCGACGTGGGAACTGGCTTTGAAGAAGCTGATCGCAACAAAGCTGAAGCCATGCAACAGTGGAAGATGATGACTCGAGTGATGGACGCCGAGCTCACCAACGCCATTTACCTCCCCGGCATTGACACGTTGACCTTGGCTTTGGATGGCAGTGTGAGATACTACGGACAGTGGAAAATGACGATGGGTGAGGCAACACAGTCGTTGATGGCCTACGGAAGCATGGAGTTCAATGAGGCTGGAGAAATCCGCAACTTTGCTCATTATGCCGACTGGACAGCAACGTTCGGCGCCCTTCTTGCTGAAAACCCAGAAATCGCGGCAAAGCTAGAACAGCGCGCGAACAGAAGTGCGCAATAACGCAAGCGCCTTTAAAGAGCCCAAAAGAAGCCTCGCCTCGTGTGGGGCTTTTTGTTGCCTACTGGGGTTCAGCGGCTTTCTGTCTCGAAAAACCTTGGCAAGTGAAACAAAGAATTACCCTTCCAAGACAACCTATCGAGATAGCTACTGCCAGACTTACTGCCCAGTCGGCATAATGAGCAACCCGCTTTGAACAAAAAAGACGGAATCAAACTGCCCAGGATGGGCCATCTTCGCGGCTGAACCACCGCCCCCTCACATGATTTCTTTTCATCGCATCCTGATCTTCATGGCACTCTTCGCGCCTTTGACCACGAACGTTATGTCACAATCCGAAACGCCCGGTGCTGGGGCGACTGAGGGATTTCGGGAAGCCAAAAATTACATCGACGCCGCGTATGGAGTGGCGTTCCTTGATGGGGGGGTTGAAAGGTTGGGAGTTCCTTTCCCTGGGGCTTCGTTTCTCGTGGGCAGACGGTCGTTCATCACTGAAACAATGTTCCTAGATGGGGAGGTGGGGTTGGCGTTTCCATCAATCAGCACAGGCAAGTTTGGGGTGGGGAGGCTCAACCCCAACACCGGCAAATCCATCGCACTGGGGGTGCGTCCGTATCCCGCACACCTGTACATTCAGTTTGGGGCGGACAAAGGGCGTTGTGACGGCAACGTGAAGCCCCGCACCCTACGTCGTTTGAATCGGCGCGGCAAGGATGTCTCCGAACTCTTGTGCGGAGAGTCCACGTTTTCCATTGAGGGGAGCTCTTGGCTCTTCTACCAAATGTTGACCGGGGACCTCAGCACGTTCTCCCAACCTACGCATACCTGGAGTCTTTGGAGCTCATTCATGGTGACGTGGGGCCACCGGTGGTACTTGCGCTGACCTCTGCGTCCTCAAGAAACCTCTTACAGGGCTCAATTCCTTGAGCTCAAATTGAAGCCCACAGAAATCGTGATTCTAGCACCGGTTTCCCGCATCCGAACCGAATCGAAATAGGTGGTCGCATTGAGCGCATCTCCCAACGGCGAGTTGCGAGGTCCTTGTTTGTTGGGGACAAACGCAATGTTGATGGGAAGGTTCAAGTCTCCTTTGGTGTAGTTGTATCCCAGTGCAAACACAAACGCCAGCCCTGAAGCAGACAGGTTTGGGCCCGTTGCAAATTCAACCCCGTTTTGTGAGCGCACTCCAACAAGGCTTGAGAACGACGGCAAGAAGAGCCCTTTCTCCATCCCGCCAATGAGCGCCACCCACTCCACAAGACCCACCACAGGCCCTCCCGTATCCGCAAAACGAGTTTCCCATTGCCAACCATATTGCGTGGTGTATGTGAACGGCAGGCCGTTGACAAATTCTGCGTTGTATTGCAACGAATCCATCTCGTGCGCGCGATTCACGAACTGAGCCCCGCTCCCCTCAGACAGATAAGTGAAACCGAACCGTGGCCCCGACATTTGGTTGACTTGAGAGCCTTCCGGGATGTCGTTGAACCCCCATGAACCGCTGTCGGTTTGGGCAACCAACGAGTTCGCGCCAACCAACAACCCAACAATGAACGCCTGCAGTTGATGTTTCATGCCTCGAAGGTACATGACAGATCTCTTGGGTGTGGCGTTGCGCTTTGAAGGGACATGGGCATCTTTGTGGCATGCGCCTTTCGAAACTCTCTCTGACCCTGCTCCTTCTCGGTGTTGCTGGAATGCTCGCAGGATCCGTCTTCAAGCTCATGCACCTCATGGGTGCGGGGATGCTCTTGCTCGTCGGCATGGTGGTCACCCTTGTTGGGTTGTTGTTTTCCATTCGCGACGTGTGGACCAAATCCTGACGTCGGTCCTCTGGATTGCCCTGACTTTAGGCGCTGTTCCCCAAGTCGTCTGGGGTCAGTTCTGCGGGCAATCGTACGAGGACCGAATCGCCGCCATCCATCGACAAGCTGAACAACTGCCCGGTCATCAGCCCACGTTGTTGCTCACGGGTAGCAGCTCCATTCGCTTGTGGCCTGATGCGCCCGAGGCGTTTCCGCAATTTGAGTTGATCAACGCGGGCTTTGGGGGGTCGTGCTATTCTGACTTGTGGGCCCTACGCGACACCCTCTTGTTTGCCTTTGAGCCAAATGTGGTGGTCATCTACGAGGGAGACAACGACCTCAGCGACGGGCTGCCCCAAAGCGAAATTCTCAGTTCAGCACAAGCTCTGTTTGCGGACATTGCCCAACGGTTGCCCGACGCGAACGTGGTTGTGCTGGCGACCAAACCGAGCCTCGCCCGCCAGCATTTGGCCGAGGAGTGCAGATTGTTGTCTGAAGCGCTGGGGCGTGAGGCGCGCCGCCACGGATTCGCGTTTGTGGATTTCTGGGATGTCATGCATCTGGCCGATGGCGCCCTCGATGCAGGCCTCTTTGTGGACGATGGGCTGCACCTTAACCAAAAGGGGTACGACACGTGGGTTGAAGCCTTGCGTCGCGAACTGCCCTGGTTGGATCCAAGGCGCTGACGCGTTTATAGCAAGTTGATTCGGCTGGCGAGCACGTCTTTGTAAGATCCGCCAACGGGGATTTCCTTTTCGATGCCTTCCATCGTGATATTCGCATACTTCATGCTTTCGATGGCGTGAAGGTTCACGATGTAACTGCGGTGAACGCGGATGAATCGGCGGTCTGACAACTTGCGTTCTACCTCTTTCATCGTGCTGTGAATCGTGTAGGATTCCTCGCGGGTGTGGACCACCACGTAATCCTTAAGGGCCTCCACGAAAAGCAAGTCTTCGTGCTTGACGCGCATCAAGCGGCTGCGGTTCTTCACAAAGATAACTTCGGCGTCTTCCTTGTGTTCCGCCATGCTGCGCAAGAAGTCGGCCTCTGTCTTCAGCTCCAGTTCTTTGCTGTGCTTGTGAAGCGCCATCTCGACGGCGGTCTGGATGTCGACCTCCTTGAAAGGCTTCAAGATGTAGCCGTGCGGCTCCGCCATTTTGGCTTGAGACAGGGTGTTCTCGTCGGCGTAAGCGGTGAGGAACACCACGGGAATGTCCAGGTTGCGCTTGATCTCTTCTGCTGCCGCGATGCCTGTCATGTCCCCCTTGATCATGATGTCCATGAGCGCGAGGTCAGGCTTGTGTTTGAGGGCCAATTCAATGGCTTTTTCACCGTTGTCAGCTGTGGCGACCACGTTGTAACCCAGCTTGCCGAGGCAGCGCTCAATGTCTTTGCGAACGATGCTCTCGTCCTCCGTCACCAAAATGTTGATGGCCATGCGTTTGTCTTGCAAATGTGAATCGTCAGGCGCGTCGTTGAGCCTCACTCAGATGGGGTAAATCTAACCAAAAAGCTGCACCCCTTTCGGCCTTGGTCAACGCTCGTTACCACCAACTCTCCGTCGATTTGTTCGGTCAAAGCCTGCACCAAGTACACCCCAAGGGAGTCGTTTTTGGCGAAGTCCATTCCCGTAGGCAGCCCCACACCATCGTCAGACACCTCCAGTTCCACCGCACCATTCTCCACGTGTTGGATCCTGAGTGTGATGGTGCCCTGGGCCCGGTCCGGGAACGCATACTTCAACGAGTTGGACACAAGCTCGTTGGTGATCAACCCACAAGGAATGGCTTGTTCCAAGCTCAAATACACCTCGTCAAACACCGTTTGGAGCACCACCTCACAATCGCTCCGTGAATAGCTCTGGATGAGGTTGGCGCTGAGGCGTTGCAGGTACTCTGCAAAGCTGATGTTGGCGAAATCCGTGTTCCGGTACAGCGACTCGTGAATGAAACTCATGGTCGCGATGCGGTTGGTGCTCTCTTCCAGAAGGTTCAGGGTTTCTGGGTCCTTCACGAACGACTTCTGCAAATTCAGCATGCTGCTGATGACCTGCAGGTTGTTTTTCACGCGGTGATGCACCTCCTGCAACAACACCTCCTTCTCTTTCAGCGCGCTTCGAATCGCGCGGTCAATTTCCTTTCGTTCGGTGATATCGTAGGCGATGCAGCTGATTTCTCTCTGACCCTCGCCCAAACTCACGGGATTCAAAAACACCTGGTACCAACGGCTCTCCCCATGGATGGTTTTCAAAGGAAGTTCGAACTGCTGTGGCTTCCCCTCCATGGCACGGAGGAACAAACGCAACTGACCCTGGTAAGGTTCCTCGTCCACCACTCGGGAGATGTGCTCCACGAACGACTTCGAGTGGTCAAACGTCAACCCAAAGTCGTACTCAAAAATGTTCTTAAAGTTCTTGTTGTATGCGTTGACTCGGTCCGCGCTGTCCATGGTGAACATGATCATGTTCTCCGTAGAATCGAAGATCGACTCGAGCTTGGCGCTTTGGGTTTTGGCCGTGCGCTCGTGCAACAACCGGTCGGTGATGTCCAAGTAAATGCCTCTCACCCCGGATGGTTTGCCCTTCTCGTTATGCTGAATGGTGGCGCCACCGAGCATGGTGAGCACCTTGCCGTTGGCCGCCACAAACTCCCGCTCCACACCCGATTCCGCCAAAGCCTTGATCCACATTTTGCCTCGCTTCGGTAAATCTTTGATCACGTCATGCACGGTGCATTTTGACAGCTCCAATTCTGAGTACCCCAAGAGTTCGTTGAACGAGGGGTTGGTGTAAGTGAAGAAACCACTGTCGTCTAGGGTGAAAATGGCGTCGTTCGCATTGTCCAAAATGCTGCGATATCGCGCCTCACTCGCTTCGAGTTCTTCTCGAGCCATTTTGGATTCAGTGATGTCCCTGCCCACCGCCATCGCACCCATGGTCTCGTCGTTCTCGTCACGAAGGATGGCCACAGTGAGATACATCGGAAAGACATCTCCGTTCAACCTTCGGCCTTGCGTTTCACCTGAAAAGTTGTTGTTCTCCAACACATGATCCCGAACGCGTTCCGCCTCGGACTTTGTGGCCACAAAATCCCGGAATTGATATTGGTCTGGATCTTCACCAAACTCCAATCCAAACTCCACCGCAAACGCTTGATTGTATTGGGTCAATTTCCCGTCTGGATTGAACGCCACAATCATGTCGATCGACGATTCAATGATGGAACGGTTCAAGCGCTCAGCATCTGCCAACCTTCGTTGGGTGGCTTTGTGTCGCTCGATTTCCTCTTTCAACAGGTGGTTGGCTTCCTCGGCCAACGTGGCCCTCATTTGCTCACGCAGGAGTGCAACGCGCGTTCTCAAATCAGTCAAGGTCACCTGAACGGCTGGAGACCGGTCGTGGAACGACAACGTCATCCTCACCCCAACTTCCACAACCTCGTTGTTGGCCACATTCATTCGAACCTCGCGATAGGGAGGTCGCTCCCCCCGTTCGACGAGTTTGATGTCTTCTTCCAACACCGCCTGGTCATCTTCGTGGAACAAAGTGGTGAATTGCTCGTCGTACACCTCGTCTTCCATCCGGATGCCCATCAAATCCAGGACGCCAGGGTTGCTGTACTTCACTTTGCCGTTGACCATCAACAACAGGCCGATGGGGCTGGTTTCAACCAGCATCCTGAATCGTTCTTTGGTTTGGAGCAGATCCAGTTCTGTGCGCTTGCGTTCCGTGATGTCATACACCATCAACACCGTTTGGTTGGTGGTGGCGTCGGTGGAACGTGTGGCTTCAAGGTGAATGGTCCGACCTTGTTGGGTGATGCCCTGAAGCTCCACTCGGGATCGGGCAAACTTGCGTGCACCCAACCTCTGCCAATCCCGCGTGTTCACCAAGTTGAGGATGTCCTCCCCAATGGGAAGTTCCTGCCACCCAAACAGGATTGCAAATTGCTCGTTCGCATCCAAAATTTGGTTCCCTTCAAGGAAGGCAATGCCTTCCATGGCGTGACGTGCCAAGGTTCGGAATCGCTGTTCGCTGTCGCGGATGACCTGCTCGTACACCATCCGTTCGCTGATGTCGCGGATCTGGAGGAGCAACGTTCCGTCTCCCACAGGCACGGCCTTCCACTCAGCGTCGAACATCGATCCAGTTTGACGCACAACACGGCACCGCATTTTGGCAGGATTGCCTTTCAAGGCGCGTTCCACTTTGGACTCGAACAACCCCACCTCATCGCCCTCGAGACTCCACAACCCCCCATCCACCGCCCAAACTTGGGTCACTCCTGCCGATTTGGACGTCCAATCCAACATGCGACACGTTTGAGAATTCCAAGCCACAGGTTCCCCAGCCTTGACCAAAATCATCGATTCAGGACAAGCTTCAAGAAGCTGGAGTTGTGTTTTCGTCATGCAGTCAGTTGCCTTTCAGCTTGCCGTCACGTCGTTGGTCCACTTTCGAGCCATCGACTTTGTGCAGCGTGCCGTACCGGTAAATGTACTCGTGCAAGAGGACTCCGGCTTCATCGTACAGCCTCCATTTCTTGTGTTTGGCGCCGCCCTCGTATTTGCCCGCTTCTTCCAACACCCCATTAGGATGCCATTGTTGATGTTTTCCCACCGGTTGTCCAAAATCAAACTCCCCCTCGAATTGTCGTTTTCCTGAACCGTAGGTGTAGGTCCACTTGCCATGTTTTTGGCCTGCCAAATACGATCCCTCCTCCACGTGATCGTTCACATGAACGCGCCAGAATCCCTCACGTTCACCGGCCACATGCTGACCTGAAACCAACGCTTCACCCGCTGTGTCAAGTTCCAAAAAAGCACCCTCTGGCTCGCCTTTGTGGTATGACTCTTCCCTGTGAAGGGCACCACCGGAATACCACCATATCCAGGTGCCGTGCACGTCATCGTTGAGGTACACTCCCTCCTGTTCCTTCTCTCCTGAAATTCGGTAAAACACCCATCTCCCCTCTTTCAAGCCGCTGGCATAGGATCCCTCCGATTTGAGTGAACCGTCAGGCCAAAATTCCTTCCAAGGACCTTCCCGCTTGCCTTCCTCTGTGGTCACGCCTTCCGCCGCGAGTGCGTCGTCTACAAACAAAGCACCACCAACAATTTGACCGTCCACGTCATAACGCCTTGTCACCCCATCCTTCACCCCATTTTGGTAAGTGACTGTTTCCGACACGGAACCGTCCTCTCGCCGGATGGACACCACTTCGACTTGGGGTTTGTCATCCTCCTTCTGGATCACTTCCACGCCATGTCGGTAGGTCACCACGCGCTGCAACTTCCCCCTGGCGTCGAAAAATTGAAACACCCCGTGCTTCAATCCTGACTCGTAAAACCCCGTTTCAATTTCGCGACCCAATGGATGAAACACTTTCCAAGGCCCTGTTTTCAACCCCTCCGCATCGAACCGATTGAAATCCTC
>JAOIQU010000002.1 GCA_028141885.1 Flavobacteriales bacterium
GGATTCCCTTGCATGTGAAGTCTTTCTTGGACCCGAAGGGCCCGAGCACGTGCATCGATGCGTATCCGGGTTTGGTGCCTGAGGTGCCGATGTTCATTTGGAGGGATGGCCAAACCTGGATGGAAGTTTACACCGCCGATGGCAGCTTTTTGGTGGAAGATCACCTCACCGCTCTGTTCGGGGCGCTGGACCGGGCGGGCATTCACGTGCGTTTGATGCAGCAGAGTGCGACCCACTTTGGCTTGTTGATTGACCGCGACGACGACTTGATGGCCAACTTCACGGACCTTTTGGGTCCCGGCTTTTGGGTGGATTCGACGCATGGGTTGACGTTGCTGACGGTTCGCCACGGTGACGAGGAGACGCTGGCCCGGTTGACTGCAAGTCGCACGGTCAAGCTGGAACAGCGGACGGCCTCGACGTGGCGCCGCGTGTTGGAATGAACCCTGCGATTTCAGGGACAAAGCGACCATAAAAAGGCACGAAACCAAAAAAGTGTCGAAAAAAGGGCGCCAAACCTTGTTTTTCCCAAAGGATTGATTCACATTGCCCTAGCCGAAGGATTGGTCTCCTTCGGTGTGGTACAGACGGAGTCTTCGGAATCCGTTTGAGTTCAATGTCAAGTGGGGCGGGGCGAAAGTCCCGCCTTTACTGTGCACAAAGGTGCCAGCCAGGCGCTCCTTCACCACAAGGGCTTCTGAACAAGGTCAGTATTCGTCTTCGTTGAAGAAGAAGTCCTCTTTCGAGGGGTAATCGGGCCAAATGTCCTCAATCGTGTCAAAGGACTCGCCATCGTCTTCGAGTTGCTGCAGGTTTTCAACCACTTCGAGGGGCGCGCCAGTGCGCATCGAGAAGTCGATGAGCTCGTCTTTGGTGGCTGGCCAAGGGGCGTCCTCCAAGTAGGAGGCAAGTTCGAGTGTCCAATACATGGTCTACAACTTCACTGTTCGCGGGCAAAAATAACCGAATCTCAATGCGAGTCAAGTGCCCAAACGTCATTTGGACGTCATTCCCGCGGTGTCCAAGGAATTTCGGGGGTGCTGGTCTCGTGTGCCAGCCACCTTCCGAGCATGAACAACGCATCGGACAATCGGTTCAAAAACCGAAGAATGAGTGGGTCAATGGCGTCTATCCTGTGCAGGGCCACACATCCACGTTCTGCCCTGCGACATACGGTCCGCGCGAGGTGTGCATCGGCCGCGGCTGGATGCCCTCCTGGAAGCACAAAACTTGTGAGAGCTGGCAATCCCGCCTCCAATTCGTCCATCCAACCCTCAAGGTCTTCTGGACCGTCAGGTCGCAAGGCCGGCAATTTGGCAAGCCAGTTGGGGTCGGTGGTGGCCAAGTGGCTGCCCATGGTGAACAGTTCGCTTTGGATCTCCTGAAGCTTGGCTTGAACTGGCTGAGCAGATGGATGCGTGGCAAGCTTACCAACCCATGCGTTGAGCTCGTCCAACGTCCCGTATGCCTCGATTCTCAAGTCGTCCTTGCCGATGCGTGCACCTCCAAACAAGCCGGTGCTACCATCGTCTCCTGTGCGTGTGTAAATGCGCATGCTGCAAGCTACGACGGACGAGCCCCAGCGCGGCTTTTCTGGGTGTACCTTTGGCCCGATGGATTTGGACAATCTACCTTCATTGGACGCCAAACAACGTCGCTACGACGAGGCCTACATGCGCATGGCGCTCGAGTGGGCGAAGTTGTCTCATTGCGAACGGAAGCAGGTGGGTGCGCTTATTGTGAAGGATCAAATGATCATTGCCGACGGCTACAACGGCGCGCCAAGCGGCTTTCCGAACGTCTGTGAGGCTGACGACGGCACCACGCATTGGTATGTGTTGCATGCCGAGGCCAACGCGATCACCAAGTTGGCCAAGAGCAACAACAGCGCGGAAGGAGCCACCTTGTACATCACCCTTTCTCCATGCAGGGAATGCGCCAAGCTCATTCACCAGGCCGGCATTGTCCGCGTGGTCTATGGCGATGCGTACAAGGACCCGAGTGGATTGGACTTTTTGAACCAAGCAGGGGTTGAAATCGTTCATCTCTCTGCATGAAGAATTCTCAACCCTTGGCGTTGGCCGTGACCCTCGTTGTCGGCCTTTGGCTGGGACGCGGGTGCGGAGGCTGGAGCGAAGACACCGCCGTGGCCGTGCCATTCCATGGCCAGTGGAGTGATGGCGGTGACCAAGCTCGTTTGCTCAACATCCTGAATCGGGTGGAAGATTTGTACGTGGACACGTTTGACCGCAGCCGATTGGTGGATGCGGCGATCGAAGCCATGCTCGAGGAATTGGACCCCCACACGGTGTACTACTCGGGGGAAGAGTTGAGCGCCATGACCGAAAACATGGAGGGAAACTTCGAGGGCATTGGCGTGGAGTTCATCGTTCGCGATGACACGCTGATGGTCGTTGCGGCCATTCCTGGAGGTCCGGCAGAAAGCGCGGGCATGCGCGCGGGCGACCGCATCCTCGAGGTGGACGGTGCTCCCATCTCCGGGCCGGAGCTGACCAACCGCCGCGTGATGGAATTGCTCAAGGGCCCTCGAGGCACCGAGGTGACGCTGGGACTTGCAAGGCAAAACGACCGCCGCCAAGTGCAATTGATGCGCGACCGCATCCCCATTCAAAGTGTGGTGGCCGCGTTCACCATGGACGACAATGTTGGGTACATCAAAGCCATTCGCTTCGCAGCAAACACCGCCCAAGAATTTGAAGCCGCCATGGCGACGTTGACCGAGCAGGGCGCCGAATCGGTTGTGGTGGATTTGAGGGGCAACGGGGGCGGATATTTGAATGCGGTGGTGGACATGGTGGAGTTGTTTTTGGACGAAGGTCAACCCATCGTGTACACGGAAGGCAAATCGTCTCCTCGCCGCACCTACAGAACGAGGCGTCGAGGCCCGTATGTCGATTGGCCCGTTGCGGTGCTCGTGGACGAAGGGTCGGCATCTGCCAGTGAGATTTTTGCCGGCGCGCTGCAAGACAACGACCGCGGTGTGGTGGTTGGGCGGCGCACGTTTGGCAAAGGCCTCGTGCAGGAAGAGTTTCCAGTGCCGGGATCTGGGGCTCTGCGCTTGACGGTCGCACGCTTTTACACCCCCACAGGTCGCGCCATCCAAAAGCCCTATGCAGACTACGAAGACGACTTCGATGTTCGCATGGAATCGGGTGAATTGTACCACGAAGACAGCATGCCCTTGGTCGATTCGTTGAGGTATGTCACGCCCTTGGGTCGTGAGGTGTTTGGAGGGGGAGGCATTGCCCCGGACGTGTTTGTGCCCTGGGACAGCACTGCCACGAGCACTTGGGTCAGCGAGTGGATTTGGACTGGCATTTTGCGCGATGCCGTTTTTGCGTGGATGGATGCCAACCGAGAGGCGCTCGAAGCGTGCACGAACCCCAGCGACATCGAAGCTCTTCCGGGGTGGAAAGACGGCGTGGTGGAAGCGGTGTTTGCGCAGGCTGAAATGAAGGGCTGGCCTTGGCGCGAGCCGTCAGAGGAAGAAGTGGCCAAGCTGGAGCATCGGTTTTTGGCCCAGGTCGTCCGAACCCTTTGGGACGAGTCGGCTTCTTACGAGGTGCTGACGGAGGGTGACCAAGGCGTGGCCCGTGCCGTTCATGCCCTTCTGGAAGGGAAGATCTTTGTCCATGTGGACGGCACTGTATCTTTGGGCTTGACAAACGATCACATCAACACGAACAACGACGAACATGGCTTTTGAGCTTCCCAACCTCCCTTACGCGTACGACGCCCTTGAACCCCACATCGATGCACGCACCATGGAAATCCACCATGGCAAGCACCACGCTGGGTACACCAGCAAATTGAACGCAGCGGTTGAAGGCACTGACCTCGAAGGAAAGGACATTGAAACCTTGCTTCGTGAGCACAGCGACAACGGTGCCGTCCGCAACAACGGCGGAGGGTTCTGGAACCACACTTTGTTTTGGAACAGCATGTCTCCCAACGGCGGGGGCGCTCCTGAAGGTGCACTGGCAGAAGCCATCGACCGCGACTTCGGCAGCTTTGAGAACTTCAAAGACGAATTCAGCAAGGCTGCGGCCACCCGCTTTGGTTCAGGATGGGCTTGGCTCTGCGTGATTAACGGCAAATTTGAGGTGTGCAGCAGCGCCAACCAAGACAATCCACTTATGCCAGGCGTGGGCTGTGGAGGTCACCCGATTTTGGGCTTGGACGTGTGGGAGCACGCGTACTACCTCAACTACCAAAACCGCCGTCCCGACTATATCAACGCGTTCTTCAACGTGGTCGACTGGAGCGCGGTGGCAGCGCGCATGAATGGCTGAGCCATCTCCGAAAGCATGAAACAACACGTCGTCATGGTGGCTGGGGGCACAGGCACCCGAATGCGTCAATCGACGGCGAAACAATTTTTGAACGTGGAGGGTCTGCCATTGATGTGGTGGACCCTTCGTCGTTTCCGTGAAGCCTTGCCCGAAGCGGAGGTGACCCTGGTCTTGCACGAGAGTCTGTTTGAGGAGTTCTACGAGCTGGAGCGGACGTTTGGCAGCGCAGGGGCAATGCACGTGGTCCCGGGTGGCGCGGAGCGTTTTCACTCTGTGCTGGAAGGGCTCAAAACGCTCCCTGACGAGGGCGTGGTGGGCATTCACGATGCGGTGAGGCCTTTCCCGTCTGTCGAGGCCATCCAGCGCTGCTTTGAGCTCGCAGCACGTTCAGGGAGTGCCATCCCAGTGGTGCCCGTGAAGGACAGCATCAGGCGCGTTGAAGAGGACAGGAGTGAGGCCGTCGATCGTGGCGCGTTGCGTGCCGTGCAGACGCCGCAGTGTTTTGATTTGGCCACGTTGAAAGCCGCGTTCGACACCCCTTATCGCCCCGAATTCACAGACGACGCCAGCGTGTATGAGGCGGCAGGTCACACCGTGAATTTGTGTGAGGGCGACCCTTGGAACGTCAAGGTGACCACCCCCGAGGACCTCACGATTGCAGAGGCCTTTGTCCGTGCGTCTCGTCCAAAGGGCTGAGGCGCTTCACGTATCCATCCGTGCTTCCAGAGGAGGTCATCTTTGACCAAGCCCAAACCAAGGCCACCAAGGCGACAACAGCCAGTCCCCAATCGGTCCAAGTCCATGAACTCAGGGGCTGAGGCTCAAGCCCTTGCTCGAGCCACGACTCGCCCATCCACCAGGCCGCGATGACCACACCAGCATTGTTGACGAAGTGTCCGACAATCGCTGGCCAAAGGCTGCCGCTGTAGGCCACCAGGTAGCCAAACAACGCGCCGAGAAGCATGCGCGGCACAAACCCAAAAAACTGCATGTGGATGGCGCTGAACAAGGCTGCCGAGATCCACACACTGAGGTGCAAGTTGCCTGTGCTCCGCATCAACACGGGTTGAACGGTGCCTCGAAAGAGCCATTCTTCACACAAGGCAGGAAGCACAGCCACGGCCACCAAGACGGCCATCAAGTCTCCCAAACTTCCGAAGCGGAGCAATGTTTCGGTCATTGCGGCGGCCTTGGCCTCAAGTGCGCCAGCCCATTCGTGAAGGCTGGATCCGGGCACCAAGGCCCATTCATTGAGTCGGTAAGTGAAATCTAAGACGGGGCTCATCCCAAGAGCCATGACAGCCGCCAACCCCACCATGAGCCACGGCGGACGATTCAGGAAAAAGCGGCCGAGGAAGGGACTCCCCACGAGGGCGGCAAAGGCCAACGACGCGCCGAGAAACGCCAACAGCTGGTTCGCGTTGTTCATCGCCAGCATGGCCGCGCGGTCGAGCATGCCGGTTTGGCTTGCTTGCGTCAAGGCTTGCATGTCGCTCACGTTACCCCCAGTCACCCAAATCAACCCGACAAATGCCGCCACCGCCATGAAGGTGAGCACAATGCAGGTCAGCATCACGAGCTGGGCGATGGGATTCATGGTGCGAAAGGCGTGGCGAATGAAGCTCATGGGTGCGGTTTGAAGGCGGCATGACACCGCGCCGTAAATTTGCGGAAACTTCGACGAAGGTGGTTCGGATTGGAGACATTGATTTGGGGGAATTTCCCTTGTTGCTCGCCCCCATGGAGGACGTGAGCGATCCGCCCTTCCGTGCGTTGTGCAAGGAGTACGGGGCGGACATGATGTACACCGAGTTCATTTCGTCTGAAGGTCTGATTCGAGATGCGGCCAAGAGTGTGGCCAAACTTGACATCTTCGACTACGAACGCCCCATCGGTATTCAAATTTTTGGATCGGAAATCGAGTCGATGCGAAAGGCCGCGGCCATCTCTGAGGCAGCACGTCCCGACCTCATCGACATCAACTACGGCTGCCCCGTGAAAAAGGTGGCATGTCGTGGCGCAGGTGCTGGCATCTTGCAAGACATCCCCAAGATGGTGTCGATGACCAAGGAGATCGTGGACACTTGTGAACTTCCTGTCACGGTCAAAACGCGCCTGGGATGGGACGACAACAGCAAGTACATCGTGGAAGTCGCCGAGCGTCTTCAAGACGTGGGCATCAAGGCCATCAGCATCCATGGCCGCACGCGGGCCCAGATGTACAAAGGGGAGGCCGATTGGTCGTTGATTGCCGCGGTCAAAGAGAATCCAAGGATGACCATCCCTGTGTTTGGCAATGGCGACATTGACAGCCCTGAAAAGGCACTCCGCTACAAAAACAAATACGGCGTGGACGGCATCATGATTGGCCGTGCGGCCATCGGCGCGCCCTGGTTCTTCAACCAGGTGAAGCACTACTTCGACACAGGAGAAGTGGGGCCAGTTCCGGACATGGCCGAGCGCATCAAGGCGGTGCGCACCCACCTTCGGCACAGCATTGAGTGGAAGGGCGAGCGCTTAGGCATCGTCGAAATGCGCAGGCATTACGCCAATTATTTCAGGGGATTGCCGCACTTCAAGGAACATCGCTTGGCGTTGGTCACGCTCGATGAACCGGCCGCGTTGGAAGCCAAGCTCACGGAGATTGCCGAGCACTTCGGCGCCCACGTGTTCGCTTAAGCCACCTGGTTTCGGATGAGATGCCGAACCATGGCGGACGATCCGAGTCCCCCCCCCCCCACCACGACGGCGAGTGTGCCCATCACGTCCGTCCATGCAAGCTTAACGGGATAGGCGGGCACCACTGAACCCTGCAGCTCCAACCATCCAAATCGGGCCTGGCCAGCGACCAACAGCGAGCCGATGAGAATGCCAACCAGTCCACCGACCACGTTGATGGCGAGCCCTTGAAGGCCAAAAGCCTGCTCCATCATCGGCAGGGGCATCCCCATGGCTTTCAGCACATCGAGGTCCCGTTTTTTGTCAAGCAACAACATGGTCAACGAAGCCATGATGTTGAATGCGGCCACAATCAGGATGAAGCTGAGGATGGCAAAGGTGGCCCACTTTTCAGCCCGGTTGGTTTGGGTGATGAACTTGTGTTTTTCATCCCTCGTCAGGGTGCGCAGTGCTGCCTCATCTCCCAGTTTTTCGGAGAGGTTGTCAATGACACTTTGGGCCAAACGCGTTTGGGACCATCCGGGCTCCCCCTTGAGTTCGAATCTCGACACAGACCCTTGCCTGTCGAGCAATTCTTGCGCCGCGTCCAACGGTACGATCGCGTACCGCGTGTCAAGGTCCGCATTGATGGAAAACGTGCCACAGGCATGGGCACCTCGGGTGCGAAATGCACGTTCGCGTTGTCGGGCAAGGTTTCGCCCGCGAATGGGGGCGCTCAAAGAGAACAAGGGGGGTGCATCCGCGTCGCTTCGCAAGGCGAGCTCCGACCGAACGCCCAGGCCCAAGCAGGCGCACGTCAAGTCACGGCTCGAATCGTCCACGGCATACACCCCTTCGACGATGGCGTTGTCAATGTGTGCGACTTGTCGGTACCTCGAATCCACCCCGAGCAAGGTGGAGACGCGCACGGCTTCGTCCGCCCGAAGCACGACCTCGTCTTCCAGCACCGCCGCCCAAGAGACCACGCCAGGAACGTCATTGAGCAAGCTCCCCCAATCTTCTGGAATCACCGCCCCTGAAGAAGGCACCAAGGCCACATCGGCGTCGAGCGTCCCAAACAAATCTTTGACCAAATCCTCGATCCCATTGAAGGCGGAAAGGATGCAGACCATGGCGGCGGCCACGGCGGCAATCACGGTGACGGAAATGCCCGAAATGAGATGCACCAGCGTTCCCGACCGTCGCTTGACGATGTACCGCAAGGCCAGACGAACCGGGAGTTTCATGAATGGTCAGGTATGGAGCGCGCGTTGAACTTCATCCACGAAGTCCAAGCTGTCGTCCACGTAAAAATTCAATTCAGGCACGCGACGGAGTTGTTTGCCAACTTTGGCACCCAGCGCCTTTCGAACGCGCCAACCCTCGGCCTCGACTTGCTTGAGCGCTTTGTCTTTGTCCGGAACGGCCATGAAGCTGAGGTATACTTTGGCCAGTCCCAAATCAGGTCCGATACGCACTTGGGTGACCGTGATGAACAACCCCCCAAACCACGTGCTGGATTCGCGCTGAAAAAGGATGCTGAGTTCTCGTTTGAGGAGTTCAGCCACGCGTTCTTGTCGGATGCTCGCCATGTTTCGAAGGTAGGGACCGCACGCGGACGCTCGAGGTCAGTACAGGAATTGATTGTAAGGGTAACGCTTGACGTGCAACTCTTTGACGCGTTCGTAAAGCGTTGCACGGAAGGCGTCGTAGCCGACTTTGGTCTTGGCCGACAAGAACATTACATCGTGGCCCAACGCCTCGAATCGCTCGCGAATGCCGCGTTCCAAATCTTCAGGCGTCCGTTCGCCCTCGGGATCCGCAAGAAGGTCCACCTTGTTGAATAACACCATGGTGGGCTTGCTGTCGCTTCCGATGTCCGTCAGTGTTCGTTCCACGACAGCCATGTGATCCTCAAATTGAGGATGACTCACGTCAATGACGTGCAGGAGCATGTCGCTTTCGCGGGTCTCGTCCAGGGTGCTCTTGAAGCTTTCAATCAGCTGGGTGGGCAATTTCCGAATGAACCCGACTGTATCGCTCAGCAAAAAGGGCAGGTTGTCGATGACGACTTTGCGAACGGTGGTGTCCAGCGTCGCAAAGAGTTTGTTTTCGGCAAAGACGTCACTTTTCGACATGAGGGTCATCAGCGTGCTTTTCCCCACGTTCGTGTAGCCGACCAAGGCCACCCGAATCATTTGGCCCCGGTTTTTTCGCTGGGTGGCCATTTGTTTATCGATGCCTGCCAGTTGTTTGCGCAGCAAGGCAATGCGATCGCGAATCACACGTCGGTCGGTCTCGATTTCTTTCTCACCGGGTCCCTTCATGCCGATGCCCCCCTTTTGTTTTTGGAGGTGGGTCCACATGTTGGTCAATCGAGGCAGCAGATACTGGTATTGCGCCAGTTCCACTTGCGTCTTGGCGTGAGCCGTGGCTGCACGTTGGGCGAAGATGTCCAAAATCAAGTTGGTCCGATCCAACACCTTGCGCTCCAGAATTTCCTTTTCGATGTTGCGCAGCTGAATCGGGCTCAATTCGTCGTCGAAAATGATCATGTCGATCTCTTCCTCTTCGACGTATTCTTTGATTTCCTGGAGCTTTCCTGAGCCCACAAAGGTGCGGACGTCGGGCTTGTCCATGCTTTGGACAAACACCCGGCGCGTTTCGGCTTTGGCCGTTTCAGCCAAGAAGGCCAACTCTTCGAGATACTCCTCGAGTTGTTCGCGGCGCTGGTGTCGGGTGGCCAATCCGATGAGGACGCACGTTTCGGCGGACTTGGCCGTGGACAAGGGTTTGCGCTTGTTCCCCATCACTCTCGGAATTTCTCGATGTACACGGCAATCCCTCGGATGGTGGGCATGTCAAGCATCCCGCGGTGGGGCGGCATTGTGCCTTTGCCGTAGGCGATGATGGCCACGCGTTCTTCCACGGTCATGGTGCTTGTGCGCAAATCCGGGGCTGCCGCCAACACGGGCGCGCCATCCGTGCCGTGGCACACCGAACACTTCATGGTGTATTGGCGAGATGCGTCGGCCAAATCCATGCTCGCCGCACCCATGTCGGTGGCGGGGTTCAAGGGTGCAGACGCGCTGTCATCGCCACATTGGGCGAGCGCAAAACAAGCCAGCAACAGGACCAACCACACCCGGTGCGAAGACCGCAACAAAGGACGCTTCATCAAGGACAATCAGCCTCGTGCTTTCCGGGCGGCAATGAAGCTGCGAACGAAGGCAACCATGGCCAACACACCCAATGCGAGCATCGTGGCCACACGCGCAACGGCAGCGCTGTCACCCCGCTCCATGGCCCCGGTCAAGGGCTTCACAAGCCCAATGACGATGAGCAACGTCAACAACACCGCAATGTGGGCGATGACCTTGTTTTCGTTTTTGATTCCTCGGTTCATGGCCAGAAGAAGGCCACCAAACACCACAGGAATCAAGGCGGTGACAGAAGGTGTGTCCGATGAGATGTATCCATATCCACCGAGGCCAATCAAGGCGATGGCGTGGACCAGGCTGACGATGTGAGCTTTCATGCAGCGAAGTTACACCACACCTTGGTCAATCATGGAATCGGCGACCTTGACAAACCCAGCGATGTTCGCACCTCGCACGTAATCCACCGTGCCGTCTTCTCGTGTGCCATAGGCGACGCACTGACCGTGGATGTCTTTCATGATGTTGTGGAGCTTGGCGTCCACTTCTTTGCGAGTCCAGTTGTAGCGCAGCGAGTTTTGGGACATTTCCAAACCGGAAGTGGCCACACCACCCGCATTGGAGGCCTTGCCTGGGGCGAACAAAATGCCGGCCTCGTGGAAGGCTTCGATGGCTTCTGGTGTGCTCGGCATGTTGGCACCTTCAGCCACACAAACGCAACCGTTGGCCAGAAGCGTGGCGGCTTCTTCTCCGTTCAACTCGTTTTGAGTGGCACACGGCAAGGCCACGTCCACGCTGATGCCCCAGGGGCGTTGACCTTCGAGGTACTCTGCTGATCCGTAGGCTGACGCGTACTCTTTAATGCGGCCGCGGACCACGTTTTTGAGGTTCATGATGTACGCGAGCTTGTCCTCGTCGATGCCTTCGGGATCGTGAATGGTGCCTTTGGAGTCGGACATGGAGACCACTTTGGCGCCGAGTTGAAGGCACTTTTGGGCTGCGTATTGAGCGACGTTCCCTGAGCCAGAAATGGCCACTGTTTTGCCCTTCATGCTGTCGCCTTTGTGGTTCAACATTTCCTCCGCGAAGTAGACGCAGCCGTACCCTGTGGCTTCCGGACGGATGAGTGAGCCGCCCCAGTTGAGGCCCTTGCCGGTGAGCACGCCCGTGAATTCGTTGCGGATACGCTTGTATTGGCCAAACATGTACCCAATCTCGCGTCCTCCCACGCCGATGTCACCCGCCGGCACGTCGGTGTTGGCGCCGATGTGGCGCGCGAGTTCCGTCATGAAGCTTTGGCAGAAGCGCATCACCTCGTTGTCGCTTTTTCCTTTGGGGTCAAAATCAGACCCGCCCTTGCCACCGCCCATGGGCAGGGTGGTCAGCGAATTCTTGAAAATTTGTTCGAACCCCAAAAACTTGAGGATGCTCAAATTCACAGTGGGGTGGAAGCGCAGCCCGCCTTTGTAAGGTCCAATGGCGCTGTTGAATTCGACGCGGAATCCCCGGTTGGTGTGCACGTTGCCGGCGTCATCGGTCCACGGCACGCGGAACATGATGACGCGCTCGGGCTCCACGATGCGTTCGAGGATGTTGGCGTCTTTGTACTTGGGGTTGTCTTCCATGAAAGGAACGATGGCCTCGGCCACTTCCTCCACAGCTTGCAAAAATTCGGGTTCGTTGGGGTTGCGCTCGGCAACCCGATCCATGAACGCCTGGATCGCGGCGTGGTGTTCTGAATTCATCGACGTATGTATTGACGTTCGAAGGACGAATGTAAGTCAGAGGGAAGGCGTTCGACCTCCATCCACCGGCAAATTGATGCCGGAGATATACCCAGCCGCTGGTGAACAAAGGAAGGCGATGGCATGACCGATTTCTTCCGGCCGGCCGACGCGACCCGCAGGCACCTTGGAGGCCATGCCTGCAAGCACCGCCTCAGGAGTGGTGCAACCCGCTTTGGCTTTGGCTTCTGCGAGGCTTGTGAGGCGTGCGGTGTGCGTGGCGCCTGGCAGGACATTGTTGACCGTGATGCCGTGGATGGCCACTTCGGTGGCCCACGTTTTGGCCCAATTGGCCACGGCTCCACGAATGGTGTTCGACACGCCCAACCCCGCCAGTGGGGCCTTGACGGACGTGCTGATGACGTTCACGATGCGCCCGAACCCGGCACGTTGCATGCCGGGCAGCACGGCTTTGGCCAAGATTTGGTTGTTGATGAGGTGCTGGTTGAAGGTGGCCAAAAAGGCCTCTTCCGCGGCTTCGGTGATTGCACCTCCTGCAGGCCCCCCGCTGTTGTTCACCAAAATGTGCACGTCGCCGGACGCGAGCACGTCCGCGGCCGCTAGACGGACGTGTTCGGGGTGTTGGAAGTCCGCCACAGCCACTGCATGACCGTCACCAGAAAGGGTGGACAACGCCTCATTCAAGCGGTCCCGGTTCCTGGCCAGAAGCGTGACTTGGGCGCCGAGTCCAGCCAATTGCTGAGCCGCGGCGAGGCCGATTCCTTGAGATGCGCCACATACCAGGGCGCGCTTGCCACTTAAATCCAAGGGCAAAACATGCAGGTCACTCATGCCGTCAAAGGTAGGCAGGAGGCCTACTTTTGAGACCATGAAGCGATTGGAGCACTTGGGCATCGCCGTGGCCGACTTGGCCGAAGCGGAGCGGATTTTCACGGACGTCTTGGGCGTGGCCCCGTACAAGCGCGAAGAGGTGGCAAGCGAAGGGGTCCTCACGTCGTTCTTCCAAACTGGAGACTCGAAAGTGGAGCTGTTGGAGGCCACTTCTCCAGAAAGTGCAATCGCCAGGCACCTCGAAAAACGCGGGCCAGGCTTGCATCACGTTGCGTTTCTCGTGGACGACCTCGAGGCAGAACTGGCGAGGTTGGAGGGAGCGGGCTACAGGGTGATCACAGGACCCAAGCGCGGTGCAGACAACAAGCGCATTGCATTCTTGCACCCCTCGGACACGTCGAAAGTCCTGATTGAATTGTGTGAAGACTTGGGGTGATCACACCTCAGTCGTCGCGGTTTTTCAGCGCTTTTTTGAGGCCCTTTTGTTTTGCCTTTCCGGCTCCTTTCATCTTCTTGGGATCAAAGAGCGTCTTGGAGGCGGTACTTCGTGTTGGCGCGGCGCAGCCCGCATCCGGTTTCCTTCGGTAAAGGTCATGGTGCAAGGTGATGCGCCAAGGCCGGTAACCGCTTTGCATCCAATTCAATCCGCGCACGTCAGCATCTGTCGCCCGGGTGGTTTCGGGTTGTTGACCTTGGACGAGTTGCAATGCGTCCACGTCGACCGTGATGCGGACCATGCGTCCTCGGTAGATTTTCAACCCTGCTCCGACTCCAAGGGTGAAGGCCACATGCCATTTTGGGAGCCGCATGGGCGCGAAAAACATGGGCAAGACCGGGGCGCCTTTTTGGCCCAAATGAAACGCCCCTCGCACGCCACTCCTGAGTTCCAAGAACCCTTCAGGGCCGGCGGACAGCCCCCTCGCAGATTGGACGTCCAGGTCAAGCTCCATCGCGGACGCTTGGGTCAAGATCGGACTCTCGGTGAAGGCCACCGTCGTGTCCGCCCCCACGCCTTTCACATTGCCGATGAACCTCTCCTGTTGTCGAACCTGACTCAGGTGCAAGGACACGGACCAGCGATCTGCCCACAGAGGATCTTCCCGCAGCCAAAGGTGTCCAGCGCCCACGCGCCATCCCAATTTCGGCTCTGTGGTCCAAATTCCTTGGTGCAACGTGTCCAGGAGGGGCGCGTCTGTGGAACCGTGGTTGATCACTCGCGCACTCTCAAGGGTGGAAGGCACGCCCATCATCATCGCAGTGCCTGCCGACAAGGTCCACGCTTTGTTTTGGTGGGTGCGCAGGGTCGACTCAAACGGATTGTCCCAAATGCGTTGTCCGGTGCTCGTCGTCGATTGGAGGCCAAGAACCAGCACCAGGATTGGGCGGAAACATCCCCTCATGCGTCGGCGTGTTCGGTTTGGGCAAGGGCCTCAAGCGCAGCCGTCATCCAGGCGTCGTCCTCGAAGTGGTTCCACCGTTGGGGATCCGCCATCACCTGTTCCATGACGCGCTGCTGACGCCTGCCGCGGTCAAGCGCTTCGTGGTACGGAGTGTGGCTGAAGGTGACTTGAGAATACAGGGGAAGCCACTTGTCAGGATGGTTGCGTTGAAGGCGTCCCTCGAGTTGTTTTTGTTTCAAAAACTGGGCATCCCCAGTCAAGTCGCGCATTTCGATGTAGTTCTGGAGCGCGAGTTCCATGATTGCGTCGCCAGCGGGCTTTCTCAATGCGGTGTAGGCCGTCATGATGCCCTCCCAGTTGTCGTGCTCGTCGAGCAATTCATCCAACACCGTGCAGTCTTCCATGCCGCTGTTCATGCCTTGTCCATAGAAGGGGACGATGGCGTGGGCAGAATCTCCCATCAGTGCGACACGCGCCCCGTCATTCCAGGGGAAGCAGCGCGTCATGATCAAGCTTGAGATGGGATGCGTCTTCCAGTCTTCGAGCAAGTTGGGCAAGAAGGGAAGGACGTCCGGAAAGTGCCGCTCGAAAAACGACTGGACGGCTTCGTCTGTGGTCAAATGGTTCAGCCCATCTTTTCCTTCATAGGGACCAAACAACGTGCAGGTGAAGGTCTTGTCTGGATTGGGTAATGCCATCAGCATGAAGGTCCCCCGAGGCCAAATGTGCAATCCGTCCTCTTCCATTTGGAATTCTCCATCGGTACCGGGCAACATGGGCACCTCCTTGTAGCCATGCGGCAAGTAGCGCTGCTCAAAATCAAACCGGTCGTTCCGCATCATGCGACCTCGAATGGCACTGAACGCCCCGTCGGTTCCAAAAATGCGATCGCAGGCCACAGAAAGGGCCTCGCCTTGGTGCTCCAGGTGAAGCGTGGCTTGGGTCTCCGCGGTGTCATACCCCTGGCAGCGATGGTCAAACTGGAACGTCACGTTGGGCAGGCTTTCCGCCGCCTCAACAAGGATGCGGTTCAGTCCCGCCCGAGACACGGAGTAGATGCACTGGCCTTCCAATCCGTAGGGCTGAAACGTCCGCGTTCCGTCCACCGCGTGCATCCTTCTGCCTCGAATGGGCAGGGCAATGTCCCGGACCTGATCGGCAACCCCAGCCCGTTCCAGGGCTTTCCAGCCCCGGTCACTCAAGGCCAGGTTGATGCTTCGTCCGCCATGAAGGGGCCCCAATCTCGGGTCGGGACGACGTTCGTACACCACCACTTCGTGGCCGCGGTTGCCCAACATGCGCGCCCAGAGGCTGCCCACCAGGCCCGCGCCAACCACCGCCATCTTACCCATGCGCTTGCTGGACTTGGTTCAAGGCTTGGTCGAGGTCGGCGATCAAATCGGCAACGTCCTCGATGCCCACACTGAGGCGGATCAAACCGTCGGTCACGCCTGTCTTCTCACGGACTTCTTTGGGGATGCTCGCATGGGTCATGGTGGCCGGATGTCCAATCAAACTTTCCACCCCGCCAAGGGACTCGGCCAAGGTGAACACCTTGGTGGAGGCGACCACGTGTTTGGCCGTTTCGAGGTCGTTGTTCGCCAAGGTGAACGCGACCATGCCCCCATAATCATGCATCTGACGTGCTGCCACATCGTGGCCTGGATGGTCTTCAAATCCAGGCCAGTGGACCTTGGCAACGGCAGGGTGGTTCTGCAAGTGACGCGCCACCTCTGCGCCGTTTTCGCAATGGCGTTGCATGCGGAGATGCAACGTTTTCAAGCCTCTCAGCACGAGGAAGCAATCCATGGGGCCAGGCACAGAACCGCACGAGTTTTGCAAGGTTCGCAGCTCTTCTTCCCAAGCATCGTCGGATGTCATCAAACATCCCATCACCACGTCTGAGTGACCTCCGAGGTATTTGGTGACGCTGTGCATGACCATGTCGGCCCCGAGGTCCAACGGGTTTTGCAACATGGGGGAAGCAAACGTGTTGTCGACCACCACCCTCGCGTCGGTGTCTTTGACGACCTCGGCAACGGCAGCGATGTCAGTGATCTGCATCATGGGGTTGGTCGGAGTTTCAATCCAAACCAACCGCGTGTCCTCGTTCAACGCACCGCGAAGCGCATCGAGATCACCCAAATCCACAAAGTGGAAGGTGATGCCATAGTTGGCAAACACCGTGGTGAAAAGCCGGTAGCTTCCTCCATACAAGTCGTTTGTGGAAATCACCTCATCCCCGGGTTTGAGCGTCTTGAGCACCGTGTCCATGGCCGCCAAACCAGAGGCGAAGGCCAACCCGTGAGCACCGTGCTCAAGTGCGGCAAACGCCGCTTCCAGTGCCGATCGCGTGGGATTGTGGGTCCGAGAATATTCAAACCCTTTGTGGTTGCCCACTTCGTCCTGAACGTAGGTGGACGTCAGGTACACGGGCGTCATGATGGCGCCTGTGGTGGGATCGGGTTCGACGCCTGCGTGCACGGCAAGGGTGCCTCGGCCGGGGGATTTGGGCTGTTCGCTCATGGTCCCCGAAAGTTACGTCAGGACCGTTCGATTTGGTCCCCAGTTTGTGCCAGCCAAAACGGCATCAGTACCCCGCCAACCAACACGTAAAGGTGGTAGGTCAAGTAGCGCCATACGAGAACCAAGGTTGCCCAGAGCGCGGCGGTCATGGCCACGGGCATGACGTCCGTCAGAAAGGTCGGGAGGGCGAGCTCCGCAAGGCCTGACGAGCCCGGTGTGGGGCTGATCATCATGACGGTCCACATGGACAACTGTCGCGCCCAAACGTCAAAATGCCCCAATGTCATGTTCGGGAACGCCGGAACCACAAGGGCGACCATCAGCGCATTCAACGTCATGAATCGGGCCGTCCAACTGACCAACGTCGCCCCTCCCGCAAGCAGGCCCGATCCGAGAGACATCGTCCTGAGGTCGCGGGAAGCTCGCAACAAATCTTCCGCCAGGCCCAGCCCTGCGTCACGCCAACGCCGCGTCCAACGCCAAGAAAAGGCGCGCGTCAAGCCTTTGTGAATGCGTTGAGGAGACCAAAACAGGGCGGTGCTGAGGAGCGTCGCCAACGTCGCCATGAACAGATATCCCCCGGCAAAAATCGCGGCCACCGAACCTTCCAGCCATGGGGCAGCTTCGGGAAGAAAGGCTACCCACCCGACGGCAAGCGCAACCAAAGGGACGGCAAGCAGAAAATACAGTTCGTCGAGCAAGGCGGTCGCCATGACGGTGGCCAAACTGCGTCCCCAGCTCAAGCCGTTGCGGTGCAAAATGAACGAGGCCACAGCGCTCCCTCCGACCACGGAGGGCGTCAGTGCAGAAGCCAATTCCCAGAGCAGAATGCTTGAAGCGGCGCGTTTCACGGTCAGCTCGCCTCGGGCAAGCACCCACAACCGGACCACGTAGCCGACATCGCGCAGCAAGACGCAGAGCAACGCCACCCCAACCCACCGCCAATCTAAAGTCAATGCGGAGAATTGCTCCCATGAGGCGCCTTTCCAAAAAGACCACCCCACAATCGCGACCGAGCCCAGGACGGCCGCGGCGACTGCGCCCCACATTCGCTGCGGGGTGAGCCAACGTTGCGCTTGATTTTCGGAAGACGAGTCACTCACGCTTTCGAAGGTACGCCAGGGGATGGCCGCTGGGCCTCACGCATAGACGTGGGAGCCCTCGCTGCAATTGATGCACATCGGGATGTCCGCACGTCCTGCGAAGAGCGTGCTTCGAAAGCGCTTGTAGCGCTCGTTGTGCCAAATGTCAGCCATGCGCTCTTCCTTCAATGAGCCCATCACGTGCTGGGCGTCCTTGTCGAAACAACAAGGCACCACACGGCCGTCCCATGTGATGACCGCGCCCTGCCACATGCGCCAGCAGGCGTTCTCGAGCTCATTGCGCAAGGTCCATTCGCCAGTCAGGGAGTTGCGGTCGTACCGTCGGTGCTTTGGCGATTCGGTCAGCAGCGGATGGCCGTCCCGCGGGTCGTCCAGTTGGGCGGTCTTGATTTCCACCTCGTCCACGCCGCTTTCCTTGGCCGCGCGAAGCAAGTCGGGCACCTCGTGCTCATTGGGACCGACCACCAAAAACTGCCACACCAAATGAGGGCCTCGGCCCCGTTGTCGTTTGGCGTTGACCATGGTTTGGGTTCCTTCCATGACCTTGTGAAGCGAACCTCCGATGCGGTAAGAGGAATACGTGTCCTGCGTCAGCCCGTCGATGGAAATGATCAAGCGACTCAAGCCAGCATCAATCAACTTGTGGCATTGCGCGTCGGTGAGGTGATGCGCGTTGGTGGAGGTGGAGCTGTAAAGGTTGTGGTCCGTGCAACGGGCAATCAACGTGTCGAGCTGGGGATGCAGCAGCGGTTCGCCCTGGAAGTACAAGTTCACGTAGGTCAGCCAGGGGGCGAGGTCGTCCAACCACCTCACGGCATCGGCCACGTCCAGCATGCCCGTTGGCCGTGTGAAGGCACGCAATCCGCTCGGGCACTCCGGGCATCGCAGGTTGCAAGACGTGGTCGGTTCAATGGACAGGGAGGTGGGCATGGCCTTGGAAGGCATGGCCGGTTGCCCGCTTAGCTTGGCTTTCCAATGACCCATGGCAAGCCGCGCCAAGTTCGACAGCCGTCGGGGCGTGAGGCCCTGCATTCGGCGCCACCGGTCTTGGACTTTGCCCCATCTTCCCATGCCCGAAAGGTACGTTCTGGCTACCTTCGTCAGGATGATCAGGATCGGCGATGCCTTGTTGAGTGAAGACGTGTTTGACGAACATTTCGCGTGCGATTTGACGGCGTGCAAAGGCGCTTGCTGTGTGGAAGGAGACAGCGGTGCGCCGTTGACCCAGGTGGAGGTCGGACAACTTGAAATGGCTTGGGAACACGTGGCGCCTTTGCTGCCTGAGAAAGGCCGTCAGGCGGTCGAAGCGCAAGGACTGGCCGTCACCGATTCGGACGGAGATTTGGTCACACCGCTGGTGGAGGGCAAGGAATGTGCCTACACCGTGTTCGATTCGGACGGCACGGCAAAGTGCGGGTTGGAGCAAGCCTACTTTGCAGGGAAGACCCAATGGCGTAAGCCGCTCAGCTGTCATTTGTACCCCATTCGCGCCAAAGAATTGATCAATTTCACGGCCCTGAATTACCACCGCTGGCCCATCTGCGAGGCGGCTCGACTTTGTGGCAAAGCGGGCAAAATGTCTGTCTTGGACTTTTGCAAGGATGCTCTGATTCGGAAGTTTGGGGAACCGTGGTACGCAGAAGCACAAGCAGCCCAAGCACTATGGCGAGAATCCAAGGCGCCATGATTGCCCTGCCCAAGCGTGCCGCATGTGTGGCTTGGATGGCATGCTGTATGGGTGCCTCGGTCGTCGCCGTGTCCCAATCGTTTGAGCCGATCGGCCAGCACGCTGTCGTGCTGGGGATGGATTCAAACCAGGTTTACTTGGCCGTAGCACGAGCCCAAACGTCGCTGCACCAATCCTTGCTTCAGCGCTGGGAGGTGCATGCTGCACCGCGAACAGGCGGGGAGATGAGGGACCTGAGGGTCCAGCCCAAACAAGTGGCCGCTTGGAGCGGGTTGCGCCACATTCAGCACGTCGCCATTCACAGTCAAGGCCGCAAAGCGGTGATCGCCGCCCAGCAGCACGGCGACGATTTGGACTTATTTTTGTCATATCAGTTGAGCGATCGAGTTGAGGATGGGGAAGAGCGTTGGACCGAACCGCGGCCTCTCGATGGGCTGAATTCGCAAGCGGACGAAGTGTTCCCGCGATGGGAGGGCCAGGATTTGGTCTTCGCCTCAAACCGCACGGGAGCCTTCACGGTCTACGACGCCTCGGCAGCGCTTCAGTTGTTGCGTGCCACGCGCCGTGAAGGCCTGCCCGATGGCCTGGCAGACGTGTTGTCGGTCGTGACGGTGGGCCCCTCGTTCACTTGGGTCTCTGGGAGGCGTTCGCATGGTGCAGCGCTGTCAGTTCAGCAATGGGATTGGCCGCAGCCCACGTCACCTGTGCCTGAAGGATGGACGCTGTGTGTGTCGCTGAAAGATGAAACGCAGGCTGCTGGAGCCCTCGCCGTGCGCGCTGTGGACTCGGGGGACTTGATCCGCACGTTCGATCTGGACTCAGAAGGATGTGCATCCCTTGCCGGCTTGCCGGCCGACCGAGCGTGGTCTTTCCAGTGGGACGGAACGTCGTTTGGCAACCCATCCACGCCGAAAGAGGCGTTCGCCGACCTTCGGTCCCCCGACGGCCGGTTGGTCCGACGGTACATCTTGAACGCCTCCAAGGGGTGGTCCTTTGTCGTGCTGCCCTTGGATGCCATTCAAGAGCTCTCAGGCGCAAACAAAGAAGACGGCAGCGCGTGGCCACAAGCCGACTTCGCCCTGCTTCATTACGAGCATGGACAGGCAAGTCCGTCCGAAGCATCATGGCAAGCGTTCCAAGCGTGGGCGGATGGGACCAGTATCCCTGAGGAACCGGGACGCTGGACCGTCGTAGGGCACACGGATGCGTCTGGTGCGCAGCATGTGAATGACAAGCTGAGCTTGGACAGGGCCGAGCGCATCGCGTCGTACTTGGTGGACGAAATGGGCTGGCCCAGATCCTCGGTTGAAGTCAGGGGGGCAGGCAGCGCGGAGCCCTTGGGAGAGGACCTTGCCCAAAACCGTCGGGTCGAGGTGCTTTGGGTCCCTTCAATGCAGTAATTTCGCGCCATGCTCATCAACGTCATGCGCGCCAAGCTGCACCGCCTCACGGTGACCCAGGCGGATTTGAATTACATCGGCAGCATCTCCTTGGATCCTGACCTCATTGAGGCGGCAGGACTTGTGGAAGGAGAGCGCGTCCAAATCGTCAACATCAACAACGGCGAGCGCTTGGAGACGTACGTCATCACCGGAGAACGAGGCACAGGCCAAGTGTGCCTGAACGGCCCCGCGGCCCGCAAGGTGCAGCCTGGCGATGTCATCATTGTCATCGCCTACGGTCTGATGACCCCAGAAGAAGCCAAGGATTTCCAGCCCACGGTGCTCTTCCCTGACACGGCCACAAATCGCCTCGCATGACGCTGAAGAAGGGCCTCACCACGCTGGTGTTTTTTGGCATTGGTGTCGGTTTGTTTTGGCTGGCCATGCAAGGCGTTGAGGACCCCGAGGCGTTGAAGCGGGACATGAGGTCCGCGCAGTGGTGGGGCATTGCTTCGTCGTTTGTCATGGGCTACCTGGCCATTGTGTCGCGTGGCATTCGCTGGAATTTGCTGCTTGCGCCCATGGGTCATCGTCCATCTCCAGTCAGAAGTGTCCACGCCGTGGCGTTCTCGTATTTCGCCAATGCGTTCGTGCCGCGCTCTGGAGAAGTTGCCAGATGTGCGGCGTTGAATCAAACGGACGACATCCCCGTCGACCAGCTGTTTGGCACCGTGATCACGGAGCGGGTGGTGGACTTTGTGATGTTGTTTGGTTTGGTGGGCTTCGCCTTGCTGACCAACCTCGATGCGTTTTTGCAGTTGATGAATGAGGCCCAGTTGCCAGCCACACCCACGTTGGCAGGATTGGCCGTCCTCGGGGCGGCGGGAACCGGGGGCTTGTGGTGGCTTTCCCAACAGCACGGTCGAGATGGCATTTTGGGCAAGGCGGCCGGGTTTCTGCAAGGCATCGGCACCGGCATTCGCAGCGTGCTTGCCATGGAAAAGAGGGCGCAGTTTTTGGCCCACACGTTCTTCATTTGGGCGATGTATTTTCTGATGTCTTACGTCCTGTTCAAGGCCATTCCAGCGGTCAGTTCCTTGGGGCTGACGGACGCGGTGTTGGTGATGGTGGCTGGCGGATTTGGGATGGTGCTTCCAGCCCCAGGGGGCATCGGGTCGTACCACTGGGCGGTGTCCCTTGGTTTTGCAGCAGTGGGGTTTTCCGGTGATGTGGGCTTTGCTGTGGCCAACGTGGTTTGGCTGACCCAAACGGCCATGATTGTGGTGACAGGCGGCCTGGGCTATGTGATGTTGTTCTTGCATCGGATGCGCCATGCTTGACCGCGTCAATCAACCCGCCTCGGAAGTGCTTTCGCAAGTCCGTTCGTGGCAATCGCAAGGGTTGTCGGTGGTCTTCACCAACGGGGTCTTTGATTTGCTCCATGTGGGCCATTTGGCGGTGCTCGAAACGGCGGCTTCTCACGGAGATCGGCTTGTGGTTGGACTGAATTCAGACGCGAGTGTCCGTCGCTTGGGCAAGGGGGCGGATCGTCCTGTGCATGGTCAAGAAAATCGGGCCAAGCTGATCGAGGCGCTGCGGTGTGTGGACGCCGTCGTGATTTTCGACGAGGACACGCCCCTGGACTTGATCCAAGCCCTGAGGCCTTCCGTGCTTGTCAAAGGCGGTGACTACGACGCAGCGAGCACCGATCCCGAGGATTCGAAATACATGGTGGGCAGCACGGAGGTGAAAGGATGGGGCGGGAGCGTTGTGGCGGTGCCTTTGGTGCCTGGCGAAAGCACAACGTCCACACTGAAGCGCATCAGAACCTCCTGAACGCACGAACGCCCGACCGAGGCCAGGCGTTCAAATGTTGGGCCGGAGAAGGCTTACACGTTTTCTTCTTCCAGGAATTTGGTGGTGAAGTCGCCGTCGCGGAAACGCTGGTTGCGCATCAACCTTTGGTGGAAGGGGATGGTGGTCTTCACGCCTTCGATGATGTACTCATCCAACGCACGTTGCATCTTGGTGATGGCTTCCTCACGGGTTTGGGCAACGACGATGAGCTTGCTGATCATGCTGTCGTAGTGGGGAGGAATCATGTACCCAGCGTAAGCGTGTGTGTCGACCCGAACGCCATGGCCTCCAGGGGCATGGTAATCTGTGATGCGTCCCGGGCTTGGTGCCCAATTGCGGTCAGGATCCTCCGCATTGATGCGGCACTGGATGCTGTGGAGCTTGGGGAAGTGGTTGCGACCGCTGATTTTTTCACCGGCAGCCAATTTGATTTGTTCTTTGATCAAATCGTAATCGATGACCTCTTCCGTGATGGTGTGCTCCACCTGAATCCGGGTGTTCATTTCCATGAAGTAGAAATCCCGGTTGGCATCGACTAAAAACTCGACCGTCCCGACGCCTTCGTATTTCACGGCCTCAGCAGCCTTGATGGCGGCTTCGCCCATGGCCTCACGAAGCTTGTCCGTCATGTAGGGAGACGGCGTTTCTTCCACGAGTTTTTGGTGGCGACGTTGGATGGAGCAGTCACGTTCGCTCAGGTGACACGCCTTGCCTCGGTAATCAGAAGCGATTTGGATTTCAATGTGGCGGGGCTCCACCACAAATTTCTCCATGTACATGCCGTCGTTGCCAAACGCCGCACCAGCCTCACGCCGCGTTGATTCCCAGCCTTCGGCCAGTTCCTCATCGTCATGACACACTCGCATCCCCTTGCCGCCACCACCAGCAGTGGCTTTGAGCATGATGGGGTACCCGATTTCTTGGGCGCAGGCTTTTGCCTCTTCGAAGTCGGCTAGGATGCCTTCACTTCCGGGAATGGTTGGCACGCCGGCCGCCTTCATGGTGGCTTTGGCAGACGCCTTGTCACCCATCGCGTCGATCATCTCAGGGCTCGCGCCGATGAATTTGATGTCGTTCTCAGCACAAATCCGAGAGAAATTGGCGTTTTCGGACAAGAAGCCGTAGCCTGGGTGAATGCCGTCGGCATTGGTGATTTCCGCAGCGGCAATGATGTTGGGGATGTTGAGGTAGCTCTGGGCACTCGGCGCAGGACCAATGCAGACAGCTTCATCGGCGAACCGAACATGAAGGCTGTCGCGGTCTGCGGTTGAGTAAACGGCAACCGTTGAAATGCCCATTTCACGGCATGTGCGGATCACGCGAAGCGCGATTTCGCCTCGATTGGCAATCAGGATTTTCTTGAACATGGGTTCAGGTGCTCTGAGGGGTTCAAGAAGGGTCGATCAGGAAGAGAGGCTGGTCGTACTCGACAGGGGAGTTGTCGTCCACGAGCACCTTGACAATCTTGCCTTGGACTTCCGCTTCGATCTCATTGAAGAGTTTCATGGCTTCAATGACGCACACTGTGTCACCTGGCTTGATGACGTCACCAACCTCGGCAAAGACGTCTTTGTCCGGGGAGGGGCGGCGATAGAACGTGCCAATCATGGGCGACTTGACTTCGATCAAGTTGCTGGTGTCTTCCGCTGGCGTTGGAGCAGGTGCTGGAGCAGGCGCAGGTGCCGCGGCTGGGGCTGGCGCCGGAGCCGCTGCAGCGACTGGGGCGGCTTGGACCATGGCCTGCGGCATGGCTGCCGGGACTTGAATGGTCTGCACAACCTGCTCTTCTTTTTTGCCCCTGCCTTTGGGCATTTCAGATTTGATGGTGAGTTTGAAGTCTTTCTGTTCGATTTCGACTTCAGTGACGCCCGCACGGGCAACAAATTTGATGAGGTCTTGAATTTCCGTCAGTTTCATGTCGGAGTGGTTTTGCGTTGGAAAGGTAGGTCAGGTGCCGTGAACCGATGTCATTTTGAGCCGTCATAGGCCCACTTGAGGTAAACGGCACCCCAAGTGAATCCTCCGCCAAAGGCAGCGAGGATGAGGTTGTCTCCACGTTTGAGTTGAGACTCCCAATCGTGCAAACACAATGGGATGGTGGCGGCAGTCGTGTTGCCGTATTTCTGGATGTTGATCATGACCTTCTCGTGGGGAAGGCCTGTGCGTCTTTGGGTGGCGTCAATGATGCGAAGGTTGGCTTGGTGAGGGACCAACCAGGCGACGTCATCAGCGGTCAGGTTGTTCCGCTCCATCACCTCGTAGCTCACGTCGGCCATGTTGGTCACTGCGGCTTTGAAGACGGGTTGCCCGTCTTGGTAAATGAAGTGTTGCTTCGCATCCACAGTGTCGTGACTTGCAGGTCGGAGCGAACCTCCAGCGGGCATGCACAAGAAGTTTCCACCTGCGCCGTCGGAGTGCAACTGGCTGTCCAACACGCCACAGTCGCCTTCGTCTTGTTGGAGCAACACGGCCGCTGCGCCGTCCCCAAAGAGCACACATGTGGTGCGGTCTGTGTAGTCGATGATGGAGCTCATTTTGTCGGCTCCGACGACCACCACGTTCTTGGCGGAGCCGTTTTCCACAAACTGAGCTCCTGTGGTCAAGGCAAACAGGAATCCGCTGCAGGCCGCACTCAAGTCAAAACCCCAGGCCTTGTGGGCTCCGGACTTGTGGCCGATGAGGTTGGCCGTGGAGGGAAACAACATGTCAGGGGTGACCGTGGCACAAATGATGATGTCAATGTCCATGGGGTCCATCCCTGACTTGGCGCACAAGGACTTCACAGCTTCTGCGCCCATGTCCGAAGTGGCTTTGTCGGGATCTTTCAAAATGCGACGTTCCTGGATGCCTGTTCGCGTCCGGATCCACTCGTCGGTGGTGTCGACCATTTTTTCCAGGTCAAAATTGGTGAGCTTGTCGTCTGGCAAATGCCCGGCGACACAGGTGATTGCTGCTGCCATGAGTGAGGGTGTGAGCGCCAAAGGTAGAAGCCACATTCAGGCGCTTCGCCGCCAAAAATGGGGAGTCTTCAACGATGTCCGTGGAAAAGTTGAGACAAAAAAAAGGACCCCGACATGGAACCCTTTTTGTCAATCACTTGGGATTGAAATGTTGTCGTTACGCTTCTTCGCGCTCCATCACGACCTTCCCTTTGTAGTAGAGCTTTCCTTCGTGCCAGTGGGCGCGGTGGAACATGTGAGGTTGGCCTGTGGTGGGGCATGTGCTCACGTTGGCTGCTGTCAGGGCGTCGTGGGTGCGGCGCTTCCGCGTGCGCGTTTTGCTTTGCCGTCTTTTGGGATGTGCCATAATGCGTTAGTTGTCGAGTCCTTTCAATGCTGCCCAGCGCGGGTCGATGTTATCTACGTCTACTCCGTCATTCGACGAGGGGTCTTGCCATTCGGTCATGTCCAAATCGCAATCGTCCTCGTTGTCGTGGATGGTTCGGTTGGGTTTGGCCAAATGAACCAATTGGAAGATGGCGTCTGCCAAGTCCAGCTGGTATTCGTTCGATCCAAGGATCCACAGCTCGTCGTCGTAGGAAGTCTCATCGCCGAAGCGTATGGACACTCTGTCGCTTCCATCGAAGGAAACGCTGACGTCGTCCAAACAACGGTCACAAGGGGCCGTCATGGTCGCTGTCAAGGTCATGCGAAGGGTCATCGTGGTGTCGAGTTTGTCCAACTCAACAACAACCTCTCCATGAACTTGGTCCACGTCTGAATGGGGAAAGCACGCAAAGAACTCCGGGTCCACACGCATTTGAAATTCATGTTTTCCTGGCTTCAAACCCACAAAAGGGATGCGGTAGTCGGCCAATGAATCCATGTCCTCCAAATTTGGGGAGTGCAAAGGTAGCGAAACGTGTCGGAATTGCCAACCCCGTTGTGGCCCAATTCATTCGCGCGGTTCGGCGCGGTCAGCGACGGGACCGGTATTCGGGCTTGGGCGGCGCGATTTCAAGCGGATTCGAGGCGAATTCGCGGTGCTCGAGGCGGTGTCGTCGCACGTCGCAAGCCAACCGAATCGCTTCGCGGAACGAGTCGCCGTTCGCTTTGCCCTGTCCCGCGATGTCAAAGCCTGTGCCGTGATCAGGACTGGTGCGAACCACAGGCAAGCCTGCCGTGAAATTGACACCTCTCCCAAAGCTCAGCGCCTTGAACGGAGCCAGACCTTGGTCGTGATACATGGCGAGCACCCCGTCGAATTGCTTGAACGCCCCCGAGCCAAAAAATCCGTCGGCTGCATAAGGCCCATGGGCCTGGATGCTGTCGGCTTGGGCTTGCTGAATGGCCGGGGCGATGATGCGCTTTTCCTCGTCTCCCATCATGCCGTTGTCACCGGCATGTGGATTCAAGCCCAGCACGGCAATGCGCGGAGAGGGGATACCAAAGTCGCGAACCAAGCTGTCGTTCATGAGTTGGAGCTTGGCGCCAATCTTCGCGGAGGTCAATCCGAGGGCCACGTCCTTCAGGGGCACGTGACCGGTCACCATGCCGATGCGCAGGCCGTCACAGCACAACAACATGAGCACCTCTTCGACGCCTGCCTCGCTGGCCAGGTACTCCGTATGTCCTGGGAATGCGAAGCCAGCCTGACGGATGGTGTCCTTGTTGATTGGGGCGGTCACCAACACGTCCACGTCGGTTTTGGCCAAATTGCCCACGGCCCGCTGCAGACTTTCCATGGCCACCGCACCGGCTTCTTTGGAGGCCTCGCCGGGTTTGTGCTCGAAGTCCTCGGCGTCGAACGTCACGAGGTTGATCTGTCCTGGCTTGGCAGATTTGGCGTCTTCCACTTCCCCCCAAGGTCGTTGGTCGAACGCTTGTTCTGCAATGGCACGTGGGGCGAACACCACAGGAACCATGGTGGACATGCTGCGCTCATCGACCAAGGCGTCGGCCAGGGCTTCAAGTCCGATGCCGTTGGGGTCTCCGCAAGAGATGCCGACTCTGATTTTGGAATTCTTGTGGCTCATGGGGTGAGGTCAAAGGTAGCGACGAGTACCTTGGTCTTTCCATGTTGCGCGTCATCTTTCCGTCCAAACCACATGTCGCTCGAGGCAGCTTCATCTGGGCTTTGCTTTTGACCATGGCATCCTCAACGGCTTGGGCCACGCACAACAGGGCAGGAGAGATCACGTACACCCATGTCCAAGGCTTGACCTACGAGGTGGTCATCACCACCTACACTAAAGCCAGTGCGTTGGCTGACCGACCCTGGCTTTACCTCACATGGGGTGACGAGTCGACAAACGTGTTGGACAGCCTCGAACGAGAACAGCCCATTGTCAACTTGCCGGGCGACATCCAACGGAACACCTATCGCGGCACCCACACCTACGGCGGTCCGGGGATTTATCCCATCACCGTGGAGGACCCCAATCGAAACGAGGGTGTCTTGAACATGACGGGTTCGGTGGACACCCCATTCGCCATTCAGTCGTTGCTCATCATTGACCCTCAGGCTGGACACAATAACAGCGTTCAGCTTCTCAATCCTGCCACTGAAAATGCGTGTTTGAATCAGCTTTGGATTCACAATCCGGCAGCGTACGATCCGGATGGCGATGTCCTGACCTACAGCCTGGTGCCAAGCCGTGGCTTTGGGGGAGAGTTCATCCCAACCTACGTGTATCCGGACGAGCTCAGTCCTGAAGATGATGTGTTTGCCATCGATGCGGTCACCGGTGACCTCACGTGGGACACGCCCCAAATTGCTGGGGAATACAACGTCGCAATTCGCATTGGCGAATGGCGTGAGGTGCTTGGCGTCATGCGGAAGGTGGGAGAGGTCACGAGGGACCTTCAAATCGACGTCCAGCTCTGCGCCAACCAGCCTCCAGAGTTGGTTCAACTTTCCGACACCTGTGTGCTTGCTGGGACGTCGTTGACGTTTGACGTGACCGCCACCGATCCTGACGGCGATGGCGTGTCCATGTCTGCTGTGGGTGGGGCGATGAGCGAAGTGACGCATCCGGCGAGTTTTGCATCGATGGCGGGTTCGGGCATGGGGACATTCGATTGGTCTCCCGATTGCGATGAGGTGAGGGCGCAGCCTTACCAGGTCGTCTTCAAGGCACAAGACCTCGGGAATGCCATCCCTCTGGTGGACATCGAAACACGCCAAATCACGGTGATTTCGCCCCCAGTCGTCGACATGTCGGCGGAACCCGTGGGGTACGACATGGTTGTGACTTGGTCGCCCAACGAATGTGTGGATGGGCTTTCGGCGGCGGAGCGGGCATTGGGCGTGTACGAGGTGCATCGCAGGTTGCAAAACACCCCTTCTGACTGGGAGCCGGTGTTGTGTGAAGTTGGCATCCCTGAGGGTGTGGGATATGAGTTGGTGGGAAGCACGTCGACGCTCGACGAAGTGGGCTGGGTGGATGACACGGGTTTGGGTTTTGGCGTGACCTATTGCTATCGGGTCGTCACCAGATACGGTGACGGTGCGTTGTCGCTGGCGAGCGAGGAGGTGTGCGGCCGCATCCGCAAAGACATCCCGGTGATGACCCGTGCGTCGATTGGATCCACAGGAACGTCAGACTCGTTGTTGGTGGGGTGGTCTCCGCCCAATGAATTGGATTCTGTGGCCTTTCCAGGCCCTTACCACTACGAATTGTGGGGACGTGCGACGGGCGGAGTAGGCCCATTGGCATTGGCATGGACCTCCGACACAGAAGCCGTGATGTTGGCTTTGGACACGTTGGTTTGGTTGGACGGGTTGAACACCTCCAGCCAAGGTTGGGAGTACGAGATTCGACTTCACAGCGACGGGGAACTTGTGGGGGTGCCGCCCAGCGCTACGACGCCTTGGCTGACCTTTGTGTCGGACGACAACCAAATCCGCGTTGAGGTCGAGCAGAACGTCCCGTGGCGCGTGGATGCCTTTGTGATTGAACGTCAAATCCCGACAGGAGGGGCTTACCAAGTGCTCGACACGGTGGCAGCACCGTTTTATGTGGACACCAATTTGGTCAACGGCCAAACCTACTGCTACCGCGTCACCACCCTCGGAGCGTACGACGATCCCTCCACAGAGCATCCGCTCATCAATGTGAGTCAGGAGGGATGCGCCCAACCTTTCGATTTCACGGTACCATGTGACATGGCGTTGGAAGTGGTGGCCAATTGCGAGGATCGGCGCGATTCGTTGACGTGGGCCCCCGTTCCTGGTTGCGAGTCGGACGACATCGTGGCCTATCGGGTTTATTGGGCGCCCTTTGTCGGCGATTCTTTGACCCTGTGGAAAGAGATTGAGGGCGTCGAAAACAACTCGGCCGTTTTCAACGAAGACGACGACTTGGGCACCATCGCGGGTTGCTTTGCCGTCACAGCGTTGGACAGCCTCAACCCTGGCCCCGATGGGGCGCTCCGAAGAAACGAGGGCGGGGCTCGCGACACCGTGTGCGTGGACAACTGTCCCTTTTACTTTTTGCCCAACGTCTTTTCTCCCAATGGCGACGGAGAGAACGACACATTCCGGGCGTTTCCATGGCAGTTCATCGACAGCGTTCAGGTGGACATTTTCAACCGGTACGGGGTGTTGGTCTACCAAACCACCGATCCGTGGATCCAGTGGGATGGAACGTGCCTCGACACCGGGGAGCCCATGCCAGATGGCGTGTATTTCTTCACGGCCACGGCGTACACGCGCCGGCTGGAAGGCATCGTTGAAGAACGATTTGCCGGTGAAGTGACCTTGGTGGATGGACGTCGGGTGTCGCTGGACTGATTTGGCCGATTCACACAAACACAGCACGCCCTCACGTCATCGTAACTTTGTTCCATGTTCACAGGAATCATTGAAGCCCAAGGCATGCTTGTGGGAAAAAGGGAGGAAGGCACCAACGTTCATTTGGACGTGAGGGCACCCTTCACTGAGGCCTTGCAAGTGGACCAAAGCGTGGCACACGACGGGGTGTGCCTGACGGTTGTGGCCATTGATGGAGACGTGTACACCGTGACGGCGATTGAAGAAACGCTGGCCAAAACCCACCTCGGAAGCTGCGACGTCGGCCATGTGTTCAACCTCGAACGGTGCGCGGTTGTCGGAGATCGGATCGACGGCCATGTCGTCCAGGGCCACGTGGACACGACTGGGACTTTGGCCTCCGTGGAATCCCGCGAAGGCAGCTGGGTGCTGACCATCGAACATCCACAAGGGCCCGAGTGGATCACCGTGCCCAAGGGAAGCATTGCGCTTGCGGGCATCAGCCTCACGGTGGTGGACTCCGGTCCACGCCACTTTTCAGTGGCAATCATCCCTTACACTTGGGAACACACCAACCTTCACCGAACAGAAGTGGGGTCGCCCATGAACGTCGAATTCGATGTCATGGGGAAGTACGTCGCCAGGTTGTTGGATGCCCAACTCAGCGCGAGGGGCGTGGGCGGAGCGTGAAGTTCTGACCGAGGTAGACCCGACGGACCGTTTCATCTTCAGCAAGCTCTTCGGCTGTGCCTTCTTTGAGGATTTTGCCCTCAAAAAGCAAATAGGCGCGGTCGGTGATGTGCAAGGTTTCCTGCACGTTGTGGTCGGTGATGAGCACCCCGATGCCCTTGTGACGGAGCTGATTGACGATGCGCTGGATGTCCTCGACGGCAATGGGGTCCACGCCGGCAAAAGGCTCGTCGAGCAAGATGAACTTGGGGTTCGAAGCCAATGCGCGTGCGATCTCGGTGCGGCGGCGTTCACCTCCTGAAAGCACATCTCCTGGGCTTTTTCGAACAGTCTGAAGGTTGAATTCTTCGAGCAACTGTTCGAGTTGATTGGCCGCTTCCGCTTTGGTCAGCCCTTGCATTTCAAGAATGGCCGCCACGTTGTCCTCCACACTCAGTTTTCGGAACACGCTCGGTTCTTGAGGGAGGTACCCGATGCCCTTTTTGGCCCGAACGTACATGGGGTCACGGGTGACGTCATCCCCGCCCAAATGCACTTGCCCCCCATCGGGCGCCACCAGGCCCACCACCGCGTAAAAACTCGTGGTCTTGCCAGCTCCGTTGGGACCAAGCAATCCAACCACCTCCCCAGGGGCCACGCGAAAGGACACGTGGTCCACCACGGTGCGCTTGCCATAGGATTTCAAGAGATTGTCCGCAACGAGGTCCATGTCACAAAGGTCGTTCAAAGTTCCAATCCAAGTCCCACCCGAACGCCCCACGGCTCACGCATCCCATCCACGCTCGGCGTGAGTCGACGGTGCACGTCCACACGCAAGAATTTGAACAGGTTCTCCACACCGATGACCCCCTCCGCATACCAGCCGTCGAGCCCCGAGGTGGTGTTGGGCATGTCCATGATGGATTCATGCCGGTCATCCCACAAACTGTAAACCCCTTTGACGCCGACGACTTCTCGGATGCGCAAATCCCGAATGAGCGGGATGCGGCCGAGGATGGTGCCTTCTCCATGCCACTCCGCGCAACCCCTGACCCATTTGTCGCTGGCGAATTCCATGAACCGCAACAAATTGAACGCTTCAAAAATGCTCAGCGACGTCTCATTGGCGGGCTGGAGTTCGGTCAGAACGACTGGGGCGTTGCCGGTGTACATGCCTCCTTGAGACCACCACTCGATGCGGCCCAACGGTCCCATGCGTTGGATGCCTTCTGCGTCCAACGTCCAGCGCTGGTAATCAAATTCACTTCCAAGAATGTTGGGCAATCCAAGGGTGGCCGTGGCAGTGAGGATGGGCCAGTTGGAGCCCAAACTGATCCGCTCAAACGCCCCAGACAAAAACCGCTCGTTGCGGGCGTATCGCGTTTGGATGGTGAGTTCAGAAGTGGTCAGAGGGGACAGCCCTGTGGGGTCACTTTCCCGCACAAATTGGACTTCTCCGCGGGGGGCGACAGTCCGGTGTCGAAACTCCAACGCTTGGCCCCATCCTGCACCAAACTCATGGAGCACACTGATCTCCGATCGGGTGACTTCGCTCAGTCGCGTTTGGGCATTGAGTTGCAGGGCGCTGTTCAAGGCGTTGCCTTGATCGAAGAAACCCATCATGCCCAATTGGTCGATGTCTCGAGTGTGTTCCACGAAGACCTCGGTGCGGGGGGACCTTCGAACAATCCACTCCGCGGAGCCGCCATATTTCCAGCGCTGGTCCATGGTCCCGTAAGCCAAGAACGATTGCAGCCAGACCTCTCGTGAGAAGTCGTTGCTCGTTTGAAGGCCCAAACTGAAGCGGTTGCCCTCCACGGCGTTTTGGCTGAAGGCGTCGAAATACGGTCCGATTTCAATGGGACCCTTGACGACGTAGCCCGTGCCAAGGAGCATCAAGAACCCTTCGAGGAACTTGTATTGCCCCATGCTTTGCACGCTGTCGACCATCCAATAGGTGTTGGAGGCGCGTGGCGACAGGGGCGCCGGCCGAAGGTTTTGCCAGGACGCTTCGAGCACGTCATTGGATTCCTTGGCAAAGCTGATGTCTCTGGAGCTTGTCCACACCGAATCGGGCCAGCTCTTGGCGATTTCAAAGTTGGTGTTGACGATTTCTTGGTGGCTGTAGATGCCCATCCCGCCTTCCCTCAAACTGATGTCCGCGAGGTTCTCTTCTCGGCTGAGGACCCAGCGGTCGTCAAGGCGCTCGTAGGTTTGGCTCCACGTGTAGTTGCGGACGAAGTTGACGTTGGCGCCTTCACTGATTTTGGCCTCCACATGCTTCAGGCCAAGGGTCAAGGTGTCGATCCACATTTCGCCTTCAAAGGTCAACTCACCCCTGCGACGCGGCACAAAGGCAAGGTGAAAGCATGGGTGATTCTGGTGGTCGAGGGTGTCGAGGATGTAGTATCGGTAATGGACGTTGCCCCGGTCGTGAAGTGGACTTGTGAAGGCGCGGTCCAACAGGAGCATTTGGTTTTCGTAAAGGTTGATGTCCAAAAATTCCGCTTGCACGCTCGACGTGTTCTCGCCGTTTTGAAGCCAGGTTGCGCGCGCCGCCTCAATGCGCTTTTCGCGCCGGCGTTTTTGGGTTCGCATCGATCCAGACATCTCGGAGACAAACAGCGGCAACGACATCCGATGCTCCGAGCTGTCGAGGTGCGCCCAAACCCACCTGAACGGCCCCCAAAAACGTCGCTCCGGCCATCGATCGGGGAAGTCGTTGATGGCCACTTCCATGATTTCGTAGAACTGGTGGTGCAATGCTGGAATCTTGGCGGGATCGTTGTTTTCCTTGGCGTCGGCCACGCGTTGCATCAATGGCTTGGCCGGGTTGACCGCTTTTTTGTCAGGCCGAATGACCGCCGCTTCCAGATCGATGCTGCGCGCCTCGAGCGAAACATTGATGACCTGAGGGACCCCGCGTTGGATGGAAATGGTCTGATTTTGGTAGCCCAGGGAAGAGTACGAGATGCGGGTCACCCGCGTGGTGCCCGCGTCGAGGGTGTACATGCCTTGCACGTCGGTCATGGTCCCGATGGCCGTGCCTGCGAACGCCACGTTGACAAACGGAAGAGGCGCCCCTGTTTTGCCGTCAAAGACCCTGCCGGACACCGAGGTTTGGGCTGTGGCGCAGAGCCCCAACCCCCACAACATCCATGTCAGCAGCCTCGGGGTCAACGGGCGCGGCGTTTGTCCTGTCTTCGTGCAATCCAAATGCCCATCTCGTACAGCAACAACACGGGCATGGACACGAGAATCTGGCTCGTCACATCAGGGGGTGTGATGACGGCGGAGAGGGCCAAAATGGCCACCAACGCGTGCCTCCGATAAGACTTGAGCATGGGAGCCGTCACAAGCCCAGCCTTGCTCAGGAAGTAAATCAATACGGGCAATTGAAACACAATACCCGCGGCCAGGGTGATGCTCGCCACCGTTTTGACGTAGCTCATGACTGCAATGCGGGACGCGACGTCCCCGAGTTCGTAATTGCCCAGGAACTGAAGGCTCAACGGTGCGATGAGGAAGTACCCAAATCCCACGCCAGCCAAGAACAAAAGGCTCGACGCCACTCCCGCCCCGCGAGCGGCGTTGTGCTCCGTGGTTTTCAATGCGGGTCTGACAAACGCCCAGGCTTGGTGAATCAACACGGGGAACGCCAGGATGATGCCGCCCACGAGGCTCACGATGATGTGCGCCGAGAAGTTGCCCAGCATGGTCGTGTTGATGAGTTCGTAAGAGATGGATTCCACGCACAACGCATCGCCAGAACCAATGGCATGCGACAACGCACACCACCCGCGATAACTGATGAACTCGGGATTCCTCGGCCCAAACAAAATGGCATCAAAGACCCAGTCTTTTTTCACGAACAGCACCACGGCTGAACCCAAGACTGCGACCACGGCAATGAACAACCGACGTCGAAGTTCTTCGAGGTGGTCGAGAAACCCCATTTGGGCTTCGTCGTGGGCCTGATCCATCGCCATGCTGCGAAGTTAAACCAAGCCTTCTCGGAGGCAATCGTGCAGATGCACCATGCCCATGTAGGCGCCGTCCTTCATGACGATCACCTGGCTGATTTGTTGTTCTTGCATCCAGTGCGCAGCCTTGGCGGCTAAGGTGTCCGCATCTAGGGTTTTGGGGGACAACGACGCGATGCTGCCAGCGGTGGCCAAATCGAGTTGGCCTCCGACCATAGCCCTTCGCAGGTCTCCGTCGGTGACTATGCCGGCCACGTCATCTTCGCTTCCTTCAGCCCAAACCGCGGTGGCCCCGTAACGTGCTTCCGATATGGCCTTCAACACGTCTGGGAGAGACGCGTTCCAGTGCACAGCCGGTCGACGGTCGCGGTCGACCAGTTGCCCCAAGGTCCAAGTCAGCTTTTTTCCCAGCGCTCCGGCAGGGTGGTTTCTGGCAAAGTCGTCCGGTTGAAATCCCGTCCGATTCATCAGGGCCATCGCAAGGGCATCGCCCATGGCAAGTTGCAAGGATGTACTCGTGGTTGGGGCCAAATCAAATGGACACGCCTCCTCGGACACGCCGACATCCAGCAGAACGTCGGCGGCTTGCCCCAACGGAGAAGAAGCCTTCGCCGTCAGGGCCACAAGGGCGCAATTCCGTTGCTTCAGGATAGGAAGCAAAGCGACCACTTCATCGCTGCTGCCACTTTTGGACAAACAAAGCACTGCGTCGCGCTCATTCACCGCCCCCACATCGCCATGCATGGCTTCGCCAGCGTGCATGAACATGGCACTCGTTCCTGTTGAATTGAAGGTGGCTGCAATTTTGGCTGCGATGTTGGCACTCTTGCCTACACCTGTGACAATCACTTTGCCCTCCGTTTGGAGCAACGCCTCAACGGCGCGCGCAAAGTTGTCGTCCATCGTGGAGGCAGCCTGGCCGAGTGCATTTGCCGCCAATTCGAGTGCACGTCGCCCAACGGAAAGGTCCGTTGGCGAATCCGTGCTGGAATTTGAGGGTTTCAAAGGGTTGGCCACGTGGTCGTTTTACGTATATTTATTCATAGCAAAGCTAACGCCTGTA
This sequence comes from Flavobacteriales bacterium, assembly GCA_028141885.1. The sequence goes on from JAOIQU010000002.1 coordinate 36,089, forward strand.
GTAACCCCCGAGATGAGCCTGGTAGAGATTGCGCCGCAGGAGGCGCTGAAAACATATTTTGGATTCGACGAATTCAAGGGTGAGCAGGAGAAAGCCATCCAAAGTGTGCTGGATGGACGGGACACGTTTGTCATCATGCCTACGGGTGGTGGCAAGTCGATGTGTTACCAGTTGCCGGCGCTCATGATGGACGGCGTTGCGCTTGTCATCAGTCCGCTCATCGCACTCATGAAAAACCAAGTGGACGCCATTCGTGGACACCACGAGGACAAGCGAGTGGCCCATTTTTTGAATTCATCACTGGCCCGTGCCGAAGCGGAGCGCGTGAAAATGGACGTGGCTGAAGGTTGGACCAAGTTGCTCTATGTGGCGCCTGAGAGCCTGACCAAAGCAGAAAACATCGAATTCTTGAAGTCGGTGAGAATCAGTTTTGTGGCGGTGGATGAAGCCCATTGCATCTCGGAATGGGGCCACGACTTCCGACCGGAATACCGACGAATCAAGCCGATCATCAAAGGCATCGCCGACGTGCCCATCATGGCGCTGACGGCGACCGCCACTCCCAAGGTCCAACAAGACATCCAGAAAAACCTGAACATGGTGGATGCGGTTGTGCTGAAAGCGTCGTTCAACCGCGACAATTTGTTCTATGAGGTCCGACCCAAAAAGGATGCCCTCAAACAAATTGTCCGGCATTGCCTTCAGAATGCGGGCAAGAGTGGCATCGTCTATTGCCTGAGCCGCAAGAAGGTAGAGCAAATTGCTGAGACGCTCAGCGTCAATGGCATCAAAGCCTTGCCTTACCACGCGGGGATGGACAGTGGACAACGGAGCCGCATCCAAGACCAGTTCCTGATGCAGGACGTGGATGTGATTGTCGCGACCATTGCGTTTGGCATGGGCATTGACAAGCCCGACGTGCGCTATGTCATCCACTACGACATGCCCAAGTCCTTGGAAAGCTATTACCAAGAGACGGGGCGGGCGGGCCGTGACGGTGGGGAAGGCCGTTGCATTGCTTTTTACAGCCACAAGGACATCGACAAACTCGAAAAGTTCCTCCAAGGCAAGCCGATTGCCGAGCAAGAGGTAGGGATGCAGTTGTTGCAGGAAGTGATGGCGTACGCTGAGACAGCCACCAACCGCAGGAAATTCCTGTTGCATTACTTCGGAGAGGAGTTTGACGAGGTGAACGGGCCCGGCGCGATGAACTGTGACAACAGTCAAAATCCCCCCACGCTCGTCGATCGTCAGGAAGATGTGCACCTGCTGCTCAGCGCGGTGATGGAGCACAAGAGCAAGCATCGGATGGGTTTTTACACCTCCATGCTGACCGCAACGAAAAACCGCCAAATGGAGGATTACGGTGCGGTGGACAGTGTGTTCTGGGGCCGCGGAAAGGGGGAGAGTGTGGAGTTTTGGCAAGGCATTGTGCGCCAAACCGTGGTGCTCGACTACCTCGCCAAGGAAGTGGAGAAATATGGGGTATTGCACCTCACAGAGAAGGGCCAATCGTTCATTTCAGAACCACACCCGGTCATGCTGGCCAACCAACGGGACTTCAGCGACGTGGACACGGGCGATTCGCTGGCGCAGACGCGCGGTGACAGTGGGGGTGCGCTGGATCCCAAACTGAGGGGCATGCTGACCGACCTGCGCAAAGCCGTCAGTGAATCCAAAGGATTGCCTCCGTACGTCATCTTCCAGGATGTCAGTCTGGACGAGATGGCCACCCACTACCCCGTCAATCCCGACGAGTTGCTTCGCATCACTGGCGTTGGGTCGGGAAAGGCAGCTAAATTTGGCCAGCCTTTCACGGAGCTCATTGCCCAATACGTCAAAGACGAAGGCATTGAGCGCGATGAGGCGTTGCTCGTTCGCAGCAGTGGGTCCAAGTCGAGCAACAAGGTCACGATCATTCAATTGATGGATCGGAAGATGGGCTTGGACGACATCGCGGCGGGCATTCATGGGGAACGTTCCCAAGTCCTCGATGAAATTGAAGCGATCGTCAGCGCTGGAACCAAGGTCAGCTTGGATCACATCCTCGATGAAAGCCTCGATGAAGAGTGCTTGGAAGAGTTGTTCGAATTTTTCACGGAGTCAGAAGACGAAGGTCTTGGGGCCGCCATGGATGAGTTCGACGACGTGTACTCAGAGGAAGAGCTGCGATTGGCTCGAATCAAGTTCCTGTGCGAAGTCGCGCACTGATCAGCTCAGGCATCAGCGATTGACCGTGGCCGCAGCATAGGCCATCAAACCAGCCCCAGTTTTCAAGGCAGATTCATCCACGTCAAAGCGAGGGGTATGCAATCTATGCGTGCCCAAATCATCTCCTTCAACAGGTGAAGCTGTTCCAAGGCGGTAAAAGCAGCCGGGGATTTCGTTGGCGAAGTAACTGAAGTCTTCGCCAGTCATGCGGATGTCCAAATCGTGCACCCGGTCGGCGCCGAGGTAAGCGATGGCCGATTCTTTGAATGCGCTTGTCAGCGCCACCTCGTTGTGGAGATGCGGATAACCGTGACGGATTTCCAGTTCCGCGCGACATCCGTGGGCCTTTGCGGTGCTGTGAATGATTTCCTCGATCATGACGTGTGCCCTTTTCCGCCACTCCTCGTTCATCGAACGAAAGGTGCCTTGAATCGACACGTCATTGGGCAACACGTTGGTCGCACCGAGCGCTTCCACACGACCAAATGAGAGGACAGACGGTGTTCCCGGAGGGCACCCTCGTGAGACGGTTTGTTGCGCAGCAACAATGATGGCCGACGCGGCCAGCACAGCGTCGTTGCACAAGTGGGGAAGGGCGGCATGCCCACCGCATCCATGAACGGTCAAATGAATTTCGTCCGCCGCAGCCATGTAGTCTCCTCCGCGCACCCCGACATGCCCCGCAGGCAACTGGGGGTACACGTGTTGGCCCAGGATGTGCGCAGGAGCGGGGTTGGCCAACACCCCGGCAGCCACCATGCCTTTGGCCCCGCCAGGAAGGCGCTCTTCGCCCGGTTGAAAAATGCACCGGACAGTGCCTTGCCAATGTTCGCGTGTGGCGTTGAGCAACTGGACGGCCCCCAAGAGTGAGGTGGTGTGCACGTCGTGGCCGCAGGCGTGCATGACGCCCGGCTTGGTTGAGGCGTAGGGCACATCGTTGGCTTCCTGGATGGGCAAGGCGTCCATGTCGGCCCGGAGCGCGACGAGGCGTGCATCTGGGTTTTGTCCTTGGACCGTGGCCACAATCCCCGTGTCCGTGACATGCGTTTCGTGGTCCACGCCCCAGGCCGAAAGTTGGGCGGACACAAAGGCCATGGTTTCGTGCTCCTCAAACGAAAGTTCCGGATTGGCGTGAAGGTGGCGACGCAAGGCGACCCACTCGTTGTGATGCGTGGTCGCGAGGGTTTGGAATTGTTGCGCAAGGGCAGTCATGGCCAAAGGGTGGGTTTGAGTTGAGACCAGGCCGTCCAGAGCATTCTGCAAGAGGCGTAAAGCATGACGAGGCCAAACACGAGTTTGACCCACGATTCGGACAGCTTCAAGCTCCATTTGGACCCTGTCCATGCCCCGATGACAAACGTGACGCACAACACGGCGGCGTACGCCCAATGCACTTCGCCGGCACGGTGGTATTGGAGCACGGCCAAAATGCCGACAGGGGGCAACATCATGGCAAGGCTGGTGCCTTGGGCGGCGTGCTGGCCGAGACCCAAGAACACGACCATGGCGGGAACGAGCACAAGGCCACCGCCCACGCCCACGAAGCCGGAGGCCACGCCTGCGAACAAACCAATGGCGAGAAGCATCAACAGAGTCAGGGGATCAAAGGGCATGACGGGGAGATTCAGAAATCAAAATTCAAGGACAAGGTAAAACGACGAGGCAAGGTGATGCCGTCGTCGACCCCGTAGGCCCAATCGGCAGCCAGCCAGTAGCCCAGGAATCGGGACCGAAGGCCAAACCCGAGATCGTACAAAACCGGTTCGCGGTTGTTGCTGACGGTGACGGTGATGGGGTTCGATTCGACCGTGACAAAATTGAACGTGTTGTCGTCCGTGTAGGGGTGAAGTCCAGTCCATGCGGCACCGACATCTGCGAAGGCCACCGCCTGGAGATGCTTGAGGAAGTCGGTTTTTCCCGCGCTGTTGAAGAAGATGGGAAGCCTGACCTCAGCGTTGGCGACCGTCATGTTGGCGCCGTTGCGCACGTTGTTTTGGAACCCCCGAAGTGGCGTGATGCGCGCCTGATAGGTGTAAGGAATGTCAGGGTCAACGGCCGTGTTGGCATTGCCAGCCAGGGAAAAGCTGTTGTCGGTTCCGCCAAGCATGTGGAGCAGCTTCTTTTGGCCGATGGACCAATCTCCGGCCATGCGCAACGCGAGGATGCTCGGCCCGACAAGGGGGATGTAGCGACGGGCATCGAATCCGATGGTGCCGAAGGACCAGCCTGCATTGGGCGTGGCCAAGCCTTGGGCGCCGTTCTCCACGGTGGCCGTGCCTACGCCATCAATGAAGTACTCCGCCCAAACGCGTGCCCGAAATCCGTGGTGGATGTTCAGCCGCGGACTGCGCGTGTCGTCGTGAACCCAAGCGACTTGAAGCCCGAGTTGTTCGCCAGTGCTGTTGTCCGCGGTCAGGGAAAACAGGTCTGTGCCTTGAATCACATCTCGGTTGAAACGGGCGGCAAGCCCCCAACGCAAGCTTCGAACCTCGTCAAACGCCCATCTCCACTCTCGTCTCAGCAAGTGGGTTGCCGTTTCTACAAGACGCCCGGTTGTCGGATCGATGCGCGCGCTCGATTGCCTCTGGAAGGAAAGCTCCTTGTCCACCTGACCTTCAAGGTTCAAGTAGGCCAACCCAAAAAACGTGTTCGACAAATTCACGGGAATGGTGTACCCTCCAATCAGGTGTTTGTCGTCCATCACGTCACTCAATCGAATTTCAGTGGCGTTCCCCAGTCCGGGCTGGGCATTCACCTGGCCGTTGTACGGTTGGTAGAATGAGGTGTTGAAGGTGTTGTTGAGCTGGGTTTGGACTTTGTCAAGGGCGTAGTTGAGGCGGTAATTCCTTGGCACAAGCCTGGCCCACGATTTGGGGGCGGTGGATTCTTCGTCGGCAGCGGTGTCCTGTGGGGCAGCGGGTTGCTTTTCCGTTTCAAAGACGTAGTTCCGAAAGTCGATTTGGTCCGGTGACCAGTCGTAAGACCAGTCGGGAAGCGTCGAAGGAAATGCCGCTGCCGTTGGTGCAGTGAATCCTTGCTGCCACGAAGGGGTGTGGAGCAACTGAAGGTTGGGAAGGGGCAGGGACAGGAGGTTGGTTTGGCCTGCCCTTTGCACGGAGACGAGCACGTTGTTTTCCTTCACGGTCAACTCGGTGCAAGGCACAGGCAGCACAAGGGCTTCGCGGAGCTGTGAAAAGGTGCGGTAACGCACGACGGTGTCGACAGCCACAATGGTGCTGTCCCTCCAGCCTAATCCCAATCTCGAGCCGCGTTGTTCGCTGTTGACTAGGTAGGTGAATTCGCCTTTGTCCCTAGGTTGAGGGCGCCGCTCGTCCACTTCAGGTGTGTGGGTCCAACGCTCGAGTTTGATGGGGTCGTCGTCGAGGTTGGCCACGTAAAGGTCCAGGTTCGCCGGGAAAGGGTGGTCCAACTGATCGTTTCGTAGGGTGTCGTCGGGTCGGTTGGAGGCGAAGATGAATGTATTTTCATCGGGCCAAAACGCCGGCATCAAATCGTCAAAGCGATCGCGCCAGAGCGGTTTCTGGTTGTTCGCCACGATGTCGTACAGGTGCAGGTCAGATTGTCCATCCTCCAGGGCCGACATCAGGATGTGCGCGCCGTCTGGAGCGTACACCATGTCGAGCACTTGGTCGATTTTGAACAATTCCTTCAATTGCATTTCGCCTGTGAGCATGTTGACGAATCCCAACCTCGGTGCGCCTTTGAGCTCCGTGGTGAAGGCCAGTGTTTTGCCCTCGGGATGCCACGCCAAACGCGGCGGATCGTCGTCTTCCAGCCGTGCCAAACGGTGACCGAGAACGGCATGCCAAGTAAGTTTCCCTGAGGCCACCTCCACCGTACCCACCCGCAACTGTCCGCGTTCGTTCGTGGTGAAGGCCCATTGGGTGCCGTCAGGCGAAGGCAAAAACTGGGTGTATTGGTACCGCCTTTTGAGGCGAAGTGGAATCTCTGCGCCTGCCGTTCTGCGCGCTTGTCGCAGGGCTTTCTTCGATTCGAATGCCGGCAAATGGAGGTCGTGTCCAGTGGGTGCGCGTCGCAAATGGTGGTCCCGAACCTCCAAAGCCAGGTCCGCCAAGTAAGACCCCGTGGCCAACCGAAAACCGTTTTCTGGACTTCGGGTGATCCGGGTCATGTACAGGACATTGGCGATTGTGGGCAGGCCGTAGATGTCCGCCACATAAGCCCAAACCGCTTGGCCCAACACCGCCGCATCGCTTCCGGTTGCTTGATCCAAACGTTCGAACGCACCGGTTTGGGCGGCGTCCAAGATTCGCGCAGTGCTCTCGGCGTCCAGCCCCCGACCGGCATACCGCGCAGCGCCTTCCGACATCCATGCGGGGACCTGAACGAGGTTTCCGTTTCTCAAGGCCTCCGTCCACTGGCTCTCGTACATCGTTTGGTTGAAGAGGATGCGCGCCAACCCTTCTCGCACGTCGCGCTCCATCGCCAACCGGTCGCCCCGACCGTACAGAAACATCTTGCTTCCGACGAGCTTGGCCGTGCCGCCGATGTTGGTCTCCTGGTCTTGGGAGGTCATCACGCCGACGTTGCTTTGGCGGAATTCTGCTTCCGATTTGAAGACCAGAACTTGAATGGGCCCCGCAAGGCTCCGGCCAAACATCGGAGCCAGGGTTTTTGCCTCTTCGCTCAGGATGCGCGTGACCTGGCCTGCGATTTGGTCTCCCTCGCGATAGTGGTAGACCTCAAAGATGCCTTCCTCGAAATAATTCCATTCAAATCCGCGATGCTGAACGCGGTTCTTGCCAAACTCCACATTGAGCCCATCGGTGAATTGCCCCCACATCTCTTGGCTTCCAAGCGCCAGATAAAAGGCCCACAGAAGGCCAAGCTTGGCCCGGCGCATCGGGGTCTCAAAGTCATGGAGCATGTGGGAAAAACGGGACATTCTTCCCGAAATTACGCCGCATGGTGCATTCCCTCACATGCAATGTCTTTGGAGAGCAGACTTATCTCGTCGATCACGGAAATGGGGAGGCCACGGTTGTCGATCCGGGCATGTCTTCCCCTCAGGAGCGCGAGGCGTTTCAGGCGTTGTGCAAGCAACTCGACGTTCATCCCGTCCAGGTGTTGTTGACCCATGGACACTTGGACCATGTCATGGGGTGCCAATGGATGAAGGACACCTATGGCTTGTTGCCACGGATGCACCCCTTGGACGATGAAACCTATCGCCGAGGGCCCATTGCCGCCCAGATGTACGGGGTGTCCATGGATCCTTTGCCCGATCCTGTGTTGGACCTCGTTCCAGGCGAGGCGATTGCATGTGGCGGCCTAGTGCTGGACGTTCGCTTCGTGCCCGGTCACGCGCCGGGCCACGTTGCGTTTGTCAACCACGATGACGGTTGGGTGCTCGGTGGAGATGTCCTCTTTCAGGGAAGCATTGGCCGAACAGATCTGCCAGGCAGCATGCCACGTGACCTTCGCGAGAGCATCGAGCGAGAGATGTACACCCTGCCAGATGACATGGTTGTTTGGCCAGGTCACGGGGGACCGACCACCATTGGCGCCGAAAAAGGCAGCAACCCGTTTGTCAATGCTTCAGGAACCGGCCTTCTCCAGCGTGAAGCTGAAGGTTGACCCTTCGCCGAAGGTGCTCCGCACGTTGATGGTTTGGCCGTGCGATTCGACGATATGCTTGACGATGGCCAATCCGAGTCCAGATCCACCGGCATGTCGCGATCGCGATTTGTCCACGCGATAAAAACGCTCGAACACCCGCGGCAGGTCTTCTTCCTTGATGCCAATGCCTGAGTCTGCGACCTCGACCAAAATGGAATCTTCCGCGTCGTAGTAGCGGATTTCCGTGTGTCCGCCTGCGTTGCCGTAATTGATGCTGTTGACGACGAGGTTGGTCAACACTTGCACCAGTTTGGCAGCGTCGCCTTTCACCATAACGGAGGATCCGTCCATGCCTTTTTTCAACCTCAAGTCAATGTCATTCCGTTTCGCCTTGGGCTCGAGGCTTTCGATGGTTTCACTGATGATGTCAAGCAGGTCAAATGGCAGCAATTCAATGTCCAAATTGGCCGCTTCCATTTTGGTGATGACGTCCAAGTTTTCCAACAGGCCAGACATGCGCTCCACGTTCTTCGCCGCCTTCAGCAAAAACTTGCGGTTGATTTCAGGGTCCTCCATGCCTCCCTCGAGCAAGGTGAGGATGAATCCTTGAATGTTGAAGATGGGGGTCTTGAGTTCATGGGCGAGGTTGCCGATGAATTCCTGCCGAAAGGTGTCCGTCTCCCGCAAGTGGGTGATTTCGTCGATTTGGGACTCCGCCCAAGACATCACATCGCGGTTGACTTGCTCGACAATGTCGTTGTCCATGTCGAGGTTGATTTGGTTGCTCGATCCCTTGAGCCTTCGAATGGTCTTGTAAATGATGCGGACCCGATCTTGGATATACATCCCAAGTTGTCGAAACACCAACACGTAGCAAAGGCCGCCCACCACCAAGGCCGTGATTGGAGGAAGCCACCATTGGCCCTGAATGCCATTGGCCCAAAGGGCGCCTCCCACAGCCAGCAAAGTCAGCAAACCCACGGCCACGCCAGCTTGGATGGACACCGATCTGGGGCTCCGTCCCGCCATCAGCCGACGAATTTGTAGCCGACCCCTTTGACGGTCTTGAAGTAGTGCTCTCCGAGTTTTTCGCGAAGCTTTCTGATGTGGACGTCGATGGTTCGGTCGCCCACGACCACGTCTGTGCCCCAAACACTGGCCAGGATGTTCTCACGCGTGAACACTCGCCCAGGTTGGGATGCGAGCAAACTGAGAAGTTCGAATTCCTTCTTGGGCAGAGACATTTCCTTTCCTTCATGGACGACGACGTACCGTTCTGGATCAATCATCAGGCCGGTGCCGTCGTAGTCGCCACCCACATAGCTTGCAGCTTTCTTTCTGCGCAACAATGCCTGAACCCGGGACAACAACACCCGCGGTTTCACGGGCTTGAGGATGTAGTCGTCTGCCCCAGCTTCGAAGCCGGCAATTTGGCTGTAGTCTTCCCCGCGCGCAGTGAGGAACGCCACGACCGTGGCGCCCAAACGCTTCTCTTCCCGAATCAGCGTGCACGCTTCGACGCCGTCCATTTCAGGCATCATCACGTCCAGCAGAATCAAGTCGGGAAGCAGTTTTTTGGCGAGGTCCACGCCTTCTTTGCCGTTGTTCGCAGTGTGAACATCATACCCCTCTTTCAACAAATTGTATTCAATGAATTCGAGTATGTCTGGTTCGTCGTCGACCAAGAGGATGCGTTGCTTGCCCATGGCTCGAAGTTCATCACGGCTATGTTCTTCTGAGGTAAACGGCATGTGAACGCTTTCTTAACACGAATATCCATCAAAATCTGCGGACACCAATGCGGGCCAGCAATTAGGCCTGTCCAACCTGCAACACATCGAGGTAGCGTTGCCACGCTTTTTTGACCTGGGCAAACTTCTTCCCGTTCCAAAAAGCCTCTCCGTCCCGACGGTCGTGCAGGTCGTGGAGTTTGGTTTGGGCCCAAGTGTGCAGTTGAGAACCGCCTTGACCCCACATCCACATGGCGGCCGCAGCCAGCCAGCCCCATCCTTCAGGAGCTGCCAGTGCGGCAAACCCGGACCAAATCAACCACGTCAAAGGGATCAGGAGGATTCCATAACCAAAGCGCATGGTGGCCACAAACTCGAGCTTCTTGACGCTGCGGTTGACATGGGAGGTGATGAATGTTGTGGCGGGCCAAGAGGGCAGGTTGGCAAACATGAACAAAGGCCGCAACCATTGCACCCAAGGGCGTTGTGTGCGAATCTGGGAAGGGGCCGTACCCCAGGCCTCAGGCCGTCCTTGGCGACCCAAGGTGTTCCAAGCGGTGTCCCAATCGTCAAAGGCGGTTTTCACTGCTTTGGCCCAATCGGGGTCGTCTTCCCAACGTTGCGCCCATGTACGAAGTGTGCCTGTGAATTCACGCCACTGTTCAGTTGTCATCTCGGTCGTGCGGAGGGCGCGCACGGCGGGGTGCAAGGCAGGCTGGGCCTCTTCAGGTTGAATGTCCACCATGACGTTCTGGAATGCACGTTTGACACGTGCATTGAAGGCGACTTTGTTCATGGTCCCGTCTTCTTGCAGCAAATCGGCAAAGGCGATGGGCTCGCCAGCTCGCACGCGAAGCCGCCTCCGCCATTCCACGTAGTCCTCATAATCGAGCCCAAGGGGCACGACTTGAATGTCTTTCAGAGAAGGGTGTTTGCGCACGCTGCGCGCCAACATTTCAGACAAACCGCCTTTCAGCGCTCGCAATGAAGGATAAGGGTTGTGATTCCCTTCCGGGAAGATGCCCATGGCGGCACCCGCGTGCAACCGATCGACGCACACGTCAAAAATGATGTCGTTGCGCTCTCGCAATTGATCCACACGATCTCGCTGCCGGTATACGGGAAGCTGGTTGTAGCCGTAAAGAATGTGGCGGGCAATCCCATTCCAGAACACATCGGCGCGCGTCAACCAGTGAACTTGTTGCGGGATGAATCCGCAAATGGGCATGGGGTCCATCATCCCATTCTGGTGATTCCCGATGAAAATGGTGGGCGTGCCTTGGCTTGGCAGACGGTCAAAATCGTCGAGTCCGGAGATGGTGTAGTACCTGGAAATGCCCGCCCATACAAGAACCCTCGTCAATCGGTAGTAGAGATGCGAAACCTGAACCGGAGGATGAAGGATGGGGCGCTGCTTCATGGTGGACTCCGGGTGTTACCTCAATCGAGCCCCTGCGGACTCCAATGCTTTGAGGATGCGAGACATCGCCGATTCGATTTGCTTGTCGTTGAGGGTGGCTTCTGGATTTTGCAGCTTGAACGCCATGGCATAGCTTTTCTCGTGCTCCTCGAGCCCTTTGCCTTGATACACGTCAAACAACCACACTTCTTTCAGCAATTTCCGCTCGGCGTTGGTGGCCGCTTGCTTCAGGGTGTCGTACGTCATGCTTTTGTCCACCACCAACGCCAAGTCACGCCGCACAGACGGGAATTTGGGCAAGTCTTTGGCTTTCGTCCGACGCTTCTTGACAGCCTTCAACAACAGGGCCACATCGAAATCCGCCCAAAACACGGCTTCGCTGACATCACAAGCCGCCGCGACTTCAGGATGCACCATGCCCCACCGTCCAATTTCCTTTCCGTTGGGATGTCTGAGGATGACACCTTCAGCCAACAGCCCTTCACCCTGCGTTTCTGGGTCAGACAGCACATGGAGTCCGATGCTATGGAACAACGCTTCGACGGTCTCCTTCAAGGTGTACATGTCGGCGAGTCCCTCTTTTCCTTTGGGGCGATTCCAGGACTCCGGGAAAGCGCGGCCAGTGACCCACAGACTGAGGTGCTCTTTCTCATGGTAGTTGAAGCCCCCTTCACCGTTGTCTTGGCGGGTGTAAGTGCGTCCAAATTCGAACAGCCTCAAATCGGGCTGCTGGTGGTTCGCGTTCCGCGCGATGGCTTCCAGACCCTGGAAAACCAGACTCTGACGCATGGCGCCCAAATCTGAACTCAATGGATTGAGCATGTGAACGCTTGCGTCGGGCATCAAATCTCGGTCCTTCACCAGCTCGGCGTAGGAGGCCTTGGTCAGCGAATTGGACATGATTTCTGTGAATCCCCGACCCACGAGGAGCTCCCTCCAGCCAAACAACACGTCCTCGCGGTTGGGGGTCGAGGGCACTTCGAGGGTTCCTGTCATCCGTTCCGGCAGTGGCACGTGGTCAAATCCGTGAATGCGCAGCACTTCTTCCGCAACGTCGGCTGGGCGCGTGACGTCGCTCCGGTATGCAGGCACGTCCAACGTCCAAACGTCCGCGCCTTCCTCGGCAACGACAATGTCGAGCGAAGTCAAAATGGACTTCAATCGATCGTGTGTGATTTCGGTGCCCAGGAACCCGAACAACCACGACAACTTGAGCTCAACGCGCGCGTTGCAGACTTGAGGCGTTTCGAGGTGTTCACTTCCCCCCACCAGTCGGGCACCCGCCCACTCTTCGAGCAGGTGCACGCAACGTGCCGCTGCGTTGCGGACCATGTTGGGGTCCACACCACGCTCAAAGCGGAAGCTGGCGTCCGTGCTGAGCGTGTGGCGCTTGGCGCTTTTTCGGACCGTCACGGGATGGAACCACGCCGCCTCCAACACCACCTTCGTCGTGCGGTCGCTGACCCCACTGTCTGCACCGCCGTAGACGCCGGCGAGACACATGGGCTTGTCGCGGTCCGCAATGACCAAATCCTGGGCATCGAGCGTACGCGCTTGCCCGTCGAGGGTCGTGAAGGCTTCTCCTTGCTTGGCTTTTCGCACTCGGATCTGGCTTCCGCCAATCTGCTCCATGTCGAAGGCATGCAAGGGGTTGCCAAACTCGTGGAGCACCAAATTCGTGGCGTCGACGACGTTGTTGATCGGTTGCAAGCCAATGGCGCGCAACTGCTTTTGGGCCCATTCAGGGCTGGGTCCCACCTTGACGTCCTCCAATTCCAGGGCGAGGTAATGCGGACAGTCGTACTTCGCATCCACATTCAGTGAAAGGTTGCCTCCGCGGGCTAGGGCATTGTCCAATTGAGCCATGGCGGGAAGACGCAGCTCGTTCACCTCCATTGGGCCAACGCCATCCACCGTGCCGTGCAACAAGCCAGCCCTCAAATCGCGCGCCACACCCCAATGGCCCATCGCATCGTTGCGGTTGGGCGTCAGGCCAATTTCAATGACGTCATCTCCTTCCAAGCCAACGTGGGCGGCGAGCGGCTGCCCCACCTTGGCTCCAGCATCGAGCACCATGATGCCGTCGTGGCTGGTGCCCAATCCCAGTTCATCTTCGGCACAAATCATCCCCAACGAGACCTCACCGCGGATCTTGCCCTTTTTGATTTTGAATGGCTCTCCGCCAGTCGGATGCAACGTGGCTCCGACTTGTGCGACGGGCACTTTTTGACCTTCTGCCACATTGCTTGCGCCACACACGATGTCGAGAACCTCTTCGCCCACGTCCACTTTGCAGAGGCGAAGGCGGTCGGCGTTGGGGTGGGGCTCCACCGAAGTGATGTGACCGATCACGACACCTGCCAATCCTCCAGGCACGTCTTGAACGTGTTCCACACCTTCCACTTCCAGACCTGTTGCGGTCAACACTTGGGCGGCCTGGTCGACAGGAACGTCGAAGGAAAAGAGCTGTTGAAGCCAGCGGGCAGAAATCTTCATGGGTGTCTGGTTGGGAACCAAATGGTCCTTGCAAATCTACTTTGTTCCTCGGCTTTTTCCGTGGGAGAAAATCGCCTACATTTGCACCCCTCCATCGGGATGTAGCTCAGTTGGTAGAGTACGCGTCTGGGGGACGTGTGGTCGCTGGTTCAAGTCCAGTCATCCCGACAACAAAGCCGCGAATGCTCGTGGCTTTTTTTGTGTCTCTTCCGAACTTTGGTCCCCATGGATTACGCATTCGAGCGAGATTGGCAGACGCTGGTGAAGCGCATGATGGAACGATTTGGCGAAGAGCCAGACGTGACGAGCATGGTGTTTGCCGTGGGGTTGCAAGAGGCAGGCCAGGGCGCACGACGCTACAAGAAAGACGAGAAGATGGACCTCATGCACGTGGGCGTTTGCACCTTGCTCGAGCCGCTGGGTCACTACGTCAGGGAAGGGGAAGACGAGGAGGGGTGGCCCCACTTTTCATTGGGAGAACCCATTCCGGCGTTGACGCCAGAAGAACAAGAAACCATGATGAAGAGGGCCTTGGTGGACTACTTCGCGGCCTGGATTGGGCGCGAGGGGGAAGAGTGAGGAGCCGTTTGGAAGGGAGGTCACTCCATGACCACAGTCGCCTCGTTGGTGACCATTTCTTCCACTTTGATCAACCCCGTGCCTGACAAGTTGCCCTTCTCGCATTCAATGCTGAGGACCGCGAATCCCGATTGGCCGGCCACGTACAAATCCGAGAAATTGAACGACGTGAAACCCTCGTCTGTGGTGGTTTGGGTGGTGTCAAAACGGGGTTCCCCTCCGCCTTCCGCGAACAGCCTGACCTCTGCCTCGGACACGGGAACTTGCGCATCACCTTCAAGGCGAACCACGTAGATGTTCGCCACCGTCTCTTCCACTTTGTAGCAACCAGTGAGCAACAGACCGATTGCTGCGACAATTGAGAGGGAGAAAATGCGGGTCATGACCATAGCGTTGTTTGGATTGACATCTACCTTTGGAGTCAGACCTCAAAGATGATGAAAAAAGCCCAAATGACTTCTCGCACTCCCTTCTTGTTCTCCAGCGTGTTTGTGGTGGCACTGTCGCTGCTGTTGATGTCCTCTTCAGGATGCGAATCCACAGGCATGGCCTCGAAGGAACCCGCCAAGGTGGAGATTGCAACCAAGTTTGGCAACATGGTGGTTCAGCTTAGCGATTCCACGCCCCAACACCGCGACAACTTCCTCAAATTGGTCGACGATCAGTTTTACGACAGCTTGATTTTTCACCGGGTGATCCGCGAGTTCATGGTGCAAGGGGGCGATCCGCAGAGCAAAGGCGCCGATGCGAACGCACGCCTGGGCAGCGGAGGTCCAGGATACACGGTCGAAGCGGAAATCAGGCCCGACCTGCTCCACGTCAAAGGGGCGCTCTCAGCAGCGCGTCAGGGCGACAATGTCAATCCAGAGCGTCGCAGCTCAGGAAGTCAATTTTACCTTGTTCAAGGGCGTCAATTCAGCGAGAACGAATTGGACGGTATCGAAGGCCGCATCGCCTCCTTCGCCAACGAATACGGGAATGGCTTGGCCAATGTGAAAAATGGCAAGTTTGAGTACTCTGAAGAATCGCGAGAGCTCTACAATACGGTGGGGGGCACGCCCTTTTTGGACATGCAGTACACGGTGTTTGGCTATGTCATTGAAGGGTTGGACATCATCGACAGCATTGCAGCCGTGCCCACAGACCGTCGCCGAGGCGACCGTCCTCTGGAAGATGTGGTCATGAGCATGAAGCGATTGAACTGATTCAACGACCGCAAGCATGAAGGACCGCATCAAAAGCATGATGGCCGAGGTGGCCGCTGCTGAACTTCCCAGTCCGGAAGCTGTTGAGGCATTTCGCATTGAATTCTTGGGCCGCAAAGGCAAAATCAAGGTTTTGATGGCCGATTTCAAGGCGGTTCCCGGTGAAGAGAAACGGGAATTGGGACCGATGCTCAACCAGCTGAAACAGGCGGTGGAGCAGAAAGTGGTTCAAGCGCAGCAGGTGAACGTTGTGCGTCCTGAAGCCTCTGGCGAGGATGCCACGCGTCCTTCAGGTGGCGTGCCTGTGGGCACCCATCACCCTTTGCAGGTGGTTCGCAGAGAAATCGTAGGGATTTTCCAGAACATGGGCTTTGCCGTGGCGGAGGGCCCAGAGATCGAAGACGATTGGCACGTGTTCAGTGGATTGAACTTTCCACCCGAACACCCCGCCCGCGACATGCAGGACACGTTTTTCGTGGAGCGAGACCCCGACATGGTCCTTCGCACGCACACGAGCTCGGTGCAGGTGCGCGAAATGGAGAAACGCGAACCGCCCATGCGGTTGATCATGCCTGGGCGTGTCTTTCGGAATGAGGCCATTTCCGCTCGGGCGCACTGCATGTTCCATCAAATCGAAGGACTTTACATCGACAAGAACGTGTCGTTTGCCGACCTGAAGCAGACCTTGCTGCATTTCGCGAGGTGCTTCTTTGGTCCAGACACGGACATTCGCCTGCGCCCGTCCTACTTCCCGTTCACGGAACCCAGCGCGGAAGTGGATGTCTACTGGGGGCTCAAAACCGAAGTGGACAAGCGCATCACCAAGGGAACGGGATGGCTCGAGATTTTGGGCTGCGGCATGGTGGACCCCAACGTGTTGAAGGCAAGCGGCATTGATCCAGAGGTCTACAGTGGATTTGCCTTTGGAATGGGGATTGAGCGCATCACGATGTTGCGTTATCAAATCGGCGATCTCCGTCACTTCTTCGAAAACGACCGCCGCTTTTTGGACCAGTTCGTGGGAGAACGCTGAGGCTCAGGCTGCGTTGGTGTCGTGCGGCACCATGAAGGTCAGTGCCAAATCTCCGGTGCCGCGCTTTTCCACGGTGAAACGCCCGGCAAGCTTTTCAATCTGAACCAAGACGGGGTTCCAAGTCGAACTGTGCGTTGCGCCTGCAAACATGCGTTGAAGCTCCTTGGTCGAAGGTGTCTCAGGCCCTTCAATTTCCACGTGAATGCCATGCCAGTCGTTTCGAATGCGACCCATGAATGGACGTTGTTCTGGGTTTCCAGTCAACAGGCGTCTCACGGTGACTGAAAGCAGGGAGAGCAATCCCTCTGGAGCATTTTGTCCTTCAGAGGTGCCCTCGAACTCCCATTCGATGCCCGTGCCGTGGTCCATTTCGAGCGAGGCGATGACATCGTCAAAGTCAAGGCGATCGGGTCGGGTCAGAACTTCTTCCACGTTTTGAGAGGGCATGGTTGCAGCCTTGATTTGTTCGACCCCGCCCTCCAGCGCGTTTGCCTCTGAGGTTTCGGCATGGATGGCCCGCTGCATCCTGAATGAACGGACCCTTTCCTTGCGCAGGGCCTTTTGCAGTTCCCTCGCGCGAAGCGCCGTTGCCAAAAAAGCGAGCGCGAGCAATGCGCAGGCGAAGGGCCACGCTCCTGAGGAGGCCTGAGGGCGCATGGCATCCGCGGCAGCGAGTTCGAAGGGGTCATCGAGGAGTGCGGGGTGAGATTGGAATGTCCGCGTTTCCCGTTCTTGAGCTCCCCCGTGCAGCATGATCATGGTCAGGCTGTCGGCCATGACGAGGTGGTCGAGAGCTGCTTTTTCCGCGCCACGGGCACGCTCAAAACGTGCTTGTTCACGTGCGATGCGGGCCCTCAGGGCCACGTCGTTGACTTGCGTGGCCACACGTCCCGCTTCGTGAAATGCCAAAAGCGCCTCGAGGGGTTGATTGGCCTGTTCTGCGGAGATGGCAACCCGAAGCTGGGCCAGAGTCCACGGTTCGGGATCGGCAAGGGGATCGAAAAACGACGCCATGGTTCGAGCCAGGTTCAGGGCCTCTTTGCTTCGTCCCAAACCGTTGAGCAACGTGTGGAGGTGGGTCAATTCTCCAAGGACGAGGGCTTCCGTGGAAGGCTTTGCCGAGCGCAGGTAAGGTTCCACAGGGAGGTCCTCAAGCTGCGTTCCAAGCATGACCCCGGATTGAAGCCGCAGTCCTTGGGCATGAGGTCCGGACAACGACTCTGTCTGCGCCCAAACTTCATTCCAATTGCCCTGTGCAAAGTGCAATTCAACCAGGGCGACGCTCAATGCTTCTTGCAGTGCGGGATGAGGTTGGAGCTGCTGTTCGCGCACCAATGCATCCAGGGCCAAAGACGTGGAGCCACATCGTGCCAGGAGCTGAGCCAATTCGAGGGTGAGGTCGGTGCGGATCCGGGCTGGACATGTGCTGCAGGTCAATGCGGCATCGGCAAGGAGCGGTTTGGCTTGTGACGTGTTGCCCGCTTGCCAATGGATGGCCGCCATGCCGAGCTGCACCCTGCCTTGCTCGCATCCGGAAAGGGGTTCGGGCAAAAGGCTTCGGTACATGGACAAGGCCTGCACCATTTTACCGTGGTTGCGCAAGGAGTCCGCGCGGTCGATTTGTCCCTTGAGGAGGCTCGTCGAGCCGTGAGCCGTGATGCCCCAGCTGCAAAGCAGCAGGACAAATACCATGGATTTGGTTCGAAGGGACAAATAAGGCATCATGACCAAGGTACACGCTGCCATGGCCGGTTTGAAGGTGTCCAGCGCGTGGTTTCCGACACCCCTTGGTGAATGACTCAGGGCTGCCTCACCACCGACAAGACCGTGGTCCCAACTTGACGAAGGGTCTCTTTGTCAATGATGCTCATGTTGTCGGCATGTGTGTGGTGGAAAGGTCCGTAACCCATGGGCCTGACCCGGATTCGATAGTCGACAATGTTGGCGCTCGGAATGCCAGCCATCTCCGACACGAAATAGTTGTCGTCGATGGTTGGGGGCGTGGCTTCGGCATCAAAACGATCCCCAAACCCCAGGTCAGATGCACGCTTCCAAACTTTTCTCACCACATGCGGCGCGTACCTCAAGCTGGTCCCTTCTTGATGGAACACCGCATCTTGAGCACCGACCATGTCGAGCAGGATGCCAAATCGCGCCCGGTATCCGATGCGGTGGGGGTTTTCTGCCCAGAACTGGCTTCCAAGGCACCAATCCCGAAATCCATTTTCAGTGGCAGGCAGCCACTCGGGTCGTCCATAGTCTTCCGCATCGAAGAACACAATGTCAACCCCGATGTCCGCAGCTTCTCGGCCGAGTTGGCGTGCGACTTCGAGGAGCACACCCACCCCGGACGCCCCGTCGTTCGCCCCGTCGATGGGCTCTCGGGTTCTCGTGCTGTCTTTGTCCGCAAAGGGACGGGTGTCCCAGTGCGCGAACAACAGCACGCGGTCTCGCGATTCGGGATGGAAGGTCCCGATGATGTTTTTCATGTTCAGGATGGTGCCGTCAAAGGCACGGGCGCGGCCCTCTTGGACCGTCACCTCGGCCCCGTGTCGGGCCAATTCGTCCGCGAGCCAGTCGGCACAGGCGTCATGGGGTGCCGTGTTGGGAACCCGAGGACCAAATGCGACCTGACTCGCCACGTACGCGTAGGCCGAGTCCGTATCGAAGTCAGGGGCGATGATCTGAACCTGGCTTGTGGCCTGGGCCGGAGGTTTGGGCGAATCGGTGCCGCACGACATCCAAATCACACCGAGGGCGACACAAAGCGTCTTGCCGACCTTACCCACGCGTCCAGGAGCTGCCATCTTTGCTGTCTTGGATGGTGATGCCGTGGTCGGCGAGCACATCCCTGATTCGATCTGCGGTCCCCCAATCCTTGTTCGCCTTGGCCTTGGTTCTCATGTCTACGATGAGATCAAGAAGCGCACTGGTTTCGTCTCCGCCTGCAGCTCCTTCTGCGGCATTGGACGACTCGGCTTGCAAACCAAGGACGTCTCGCATGAAGGTCTCCATGGTTTGGGTCAGTGCGGAGATGTCGTCTGCATTGAGGGTCACGTTTCCTGCGGCCGCGCCGTTGATGGCTTTGACTGCGTCGAACAACGTGGCGATCAGGATCGGCGTGTTGAAATCGTCGTTCATGGCTGCGTGGCAGCGAGTGCTGAACGCCGACACGTCGTAGGTGCTCTCGCCTTGGCCAGGGGTGAGTTGACCCAAGGTCTCGATGGCTTTCTCCAGCTTAGACAACCCCTTTTCAGCGGCTTGAAGGGCTTCATTGCTGAAGTCGAGGGTGCTGGCGTAGTGACCCATCAGCATGAAAAAGCGCACCGTCATGGGACTGTAGCCTTGGTCCAAAAGCTTGTGGTTGCCCGTGATGAGTTCTTCAGGCGTGAATCCATTGCCTTCAGACTTGGCCATTTTGCGTCCGTTGACCGTCAGCATGTTGCCGTGCATCCAGTAGTTGACAGGGCATTCGCAACCGGTGGCGCCGACGTTTTGGGCGATTTCACATTCGTGGTGGGGGAACTTCAAGTCCATTCCACCGCCGTGGATGTCAAACTTCTCGCCGAGGTATTTGGTGCTCATCACAGAACACTCGAGATGCCATCCCGGAAAGCCTTGTCCCCAAGGAGAAGGCCATTGCATCAAATGGCTGGCGTCTGCGGCTTTCCAAAGGGCAAAGTCAAGCGGATCTCGCTTCTCGCTTTGGCCGTCAAGGTCTCGAGTGTTGTTCATCAACTCGTCGATCTTTCGCCCTGAGAGTTCGCCGTAAGGGTGATCCTTACTGAAGGTTCGAACGCTGAAGTACACACTTCCGTTGACCTCATACGCATACCCGTTGTCGATGATGCTTTTGATGGCTTCGATTTGTTCGACAATGTGGCCTGTGGCGGTGGGTTCGATGGAGGGACGCAGGATGTTGAAGACGTTCATCACGTCGTGGAAGTCGTTGGTGTAGCGCTGCACCACTTCCATCGGCTCCAGGTTTTCGAGACGTGCCTTTTTTCCGATTTTGTCCTCACCGTCGTCCGTGTCGCCCGTCAAATGGCCGACATCCGTGATGTTGCGGACGTACCTCACTTTGTACCCGAGGTGTTGCAGGTAGCGATAGACGATGTCGAAGGTCAAAAAGGTCCGAACGTTGCCCAAGTGTACGTTGCTGTATACCGTGGGGCCACACACGTACATCCCCACAAAGGGGGGATTGATGGGCTTGAATTCTTCTTTGGTTCGGGTCAGGCTGTTGCTGATGTGCAGGGCGTCCATGGCTCTCTGTTCAAATTCGAGTCACGAAAATAGCGTGCAAACCTCGTGGGCTGAGGTGGCGCTGGGCGGCTTGTTAACCATGAGTTGGTTGTGTCAGGCCTTCAAGGACGTGTGCCACAAGGCCGTTCACATCGTGCCCTGCCTTCCACCCCCAATCTCGGGTGGCCGCTCGATCGTCCAAACGGTCAGGCCAGGACGCGGCGATCGATTGTCGATGATCGGGGTCATACGTCACCTCAAATCCTGGGATGTGAGCGACAATGGCATCGGTCAATTCGGCAGGCGTGAAATCGCAACCGTGCAAGTTGTAGGATGTCCTGACGTGAATGTCCTCGGCAGGCGCGTCCATCAATTCGAGGGTGCCCCTCACCGCGTCACTCATGGTCATCATCGGCAACCGCTCTGATGCCTCGAGGTAGCAGGTCAGCGGTCGGCCTTCCATGGCACAGTGGAACGCGTCGACGGCATAGTCGGTGGTGCCTCCACCGGGCATGGAACGAAAGCCAATCAACCCGGGGTATCGAATGCTTCTCACGTCCACGCCAAACGTCTCGTGGTAGTATTTGCACCACAACTCTCCGGCCGTCTTGGAGACGCCATACACGGTGGTGGGATTCAGGGCCGCATCTTGAGGCGTGCCCAGTTTGGGGGCGTCGGGCCCAAAGACCGCAATCGAACTTGGCCAAAACACTTTCTCAACCAGCCCTTCCCGCGCCAATTCAAGGGTGTGCAACAACGGTTCCATGTTCAACGCCCAAGCGGCCATGGGATCTTGCTCGCCTTTCGCAGAAAGCATGGCCACGAGGTTGTACACCACTTCGATGTTTTCCCCCTCGAGCACAGCTCGCTGGCCATCCTTGTCCCGAGCATCCAGTGTCACAAAGCGACTCAGGGCGGCGTCAGGGTGAGGACTGGGACGGAGGTCGGACAAGACGACCTGGTCGGGACCATGTCGCTTCTGAAGGCCGAGCATCAGCTCGACGCCCAGTTGCCCTGAGGCTCCAATGATCAAGTGCTTGCCCATGCTTATGCGAAGGTAGGGTGGGGGTACCTTTGGGTGGTGAACTCCACAGATTTTCAATACGACCTGCCCGAGGCGGCCATTGCCAAACACCCAGTTGAACCGCGCCGCGCGGCACGCATGGTGGTGGTGGGTCGCGATCGGTCTCGCAACCACCATACGTTCGAGGACCTTCCGGAATTGTTGAAGGCTGGGGGTGCAGATGGGTTGTGGGCCAACGACACGAAGGTGCTTCATGCCAGGATTTTGGCTTCGAAACCGACGGGACGGCAACTCGAAATTTTCTTGCTTGCGCCTGCCATTGGTGCGGTTGAAACCGCCCTCTCGGCTCGTGACTCCGTGCAATGGAAGGCCATGGTTCGGAACGCCAAACGCTGGTCGGACGGAACAGCCACAGCGGCGGGTGTGCACCATGAACTGCACATCTCACGTCTGCCCGATGCGGAAGACGGAAACCGCGTTGTGGAGTTGACGTGGCGCCATGCTGAAGGGATGCAATCGACCTTCGCCGAGGTGCTGGAAGATTTGGGCAAAACGCCACTTCCTCCATACATGCGGAGAAGTGCTGAGGCCCAAGACAAAGAGGATTACCAAACCGTGTTTGCCATGACTCCCGGAAGCGTGGCCGCCCCCACAGCTGGCTTGCATTACGACGACGTGTTGGTTGCGGAGCTTCAAGAACATGGCCTTCCCCTTTCCAAGGTGACGCTGCACGTGGGTGCAGGCACATTCAAACCGCTTTCAGAAGGGGAAGTGATGTCCCACGACATGCACGCTGAGCGATGTCTGTTGACACGTCAAGCCCTTCAGTCCATGGCCCAACAACAGGTGCGAATTGCCACCGGAACAACCACCCTGCGCACGATGGAAAGCTTGTTTTGGTGGTCGCTTCATTGGAAGGTTTACGGCGAATGGCCTGACATCCTGCCGCAGCGTTCACCCTACGGCGAGTTGGGGAAGCAGGCTGAGGCACTGGATTGGACAGATCGCGATGCGTTGTCCGCCATCTTGGAACATGGCCCTTGGAAAGGTCAGGAGCACCTGTCGTTTGAAACCCAGCTGATGATTGTTCCAGGGTATCGCATCCGAATGGTCCAGGGGTTGGTCACCAACTTTCACCAACCAGGAAGCACACTGCTCTGCCTTGTGGGCGCCTTCATTGGCATGTCGGCTTGGAGGGAGATGTATGAAGAGGCGCTTCAGAAGGGATATCGATTCCTGAGCTACGGCGACGGCTGCCTTCTCTGGCTTTCACCACAGAAGGCCACATGAACGAACAAGCCCTGCCACTCGGCGGGGCTTGTCATTCACGGCAAACGTTGCCGATCAGTTCTGTTGGCGGCGGTTGTCTTCCACTCCCGCAGCCTTCTGCATCACGTTCAACACGGTGAATGGGAAGTTCGTGCGCGCCCTAGAAGCCAATGTGCTTTGCTCTTCGAGGTAACTGTCTTTCTCTCCGGCATCGATCACAGACTGGGGAGAGATGACCCAAACCCCGTAGTTGCCCACAATGGGGGCAGACACCTCACCGGTTGGTGTGGCGAATGCCGCACCGGCCACTTTGGGTTCTGCAGAGGCACCGCTGCCTCGGACGGTTGGGAACTTAATGCTCACGTCGCGCCCAGTCTTCACCGTTTCGCTGACCGCGGCTGCAACGTCATCCAAGCTTGATCCCTTCATTTTCTTGGCGTACAACTTGCCTTTGGCTTCGTTGGTCGCTCCTTCCACCATCTTGTCACGGACGTCCTCCAAATCAGGAGCCCCTGCCTTGGTGATGGCATCCAAGTGAGCAACAATGTAAAAGTCAGAAGTCAAGATGGGGTTGGACACTTCGCCCTCTTGGCTACGGTAGCTCCAAGCGACGATTTCAGAAGCGTCCTTCACACCGGCGATGCTTCTTGCAGCTGGGGCAATGCTGTTGGCTTCTCCCGTGGAGTAACCCGCTTCTTTCGCGGCAGCCATCAGGCTTTCCTTGTCGGTGGCGTTGATGGCAAACTCACTCGCCATGGCGTAGGCATCACGAGCCGTGGCGGCCGAGGCAGCGACTTCTTTGGTGATGAATGCCACACGGGCTTCTTCCACCTTGGTGCGGCGATCAAGAACCTCGATCAGGTGCACGCCGTAAGTGGTTTCAACCCAACCGAGCGCACCAATAGGTTTGTTGAAGCAAAAGTCCTCGAAAGGCTGCACCATACGACCCTTGGGGAAGAAGTCGTAGACACCGCCCGTGCTCTTGGACCCGGGGTCTCCGCTGAAGCGCTGCACCAGGTCGTCGAAGTCGCCTCCGTTTCGGAGCACGCGCTTCAAACTGTCGGCACGCTGACCCAAGGTGGCCATCTCGTCTTTGTCTGAAGCGTCCTTGGCCGTCAACAAAATGTGGCGACACTTGGCGGCCTCGTCGGGCACCATGCTGCGGTCGAGGATGCGTGCAATTTGGATTTGGCCGTTCTTGGTGTAAGGTCCGACCACGCTGCCGATCGCTTCGCTGAAGAACTTGGATTCGTTCACGTCCAGTTCAACTTGCGCCAGACGAAGGTTGCGAATGTCCTCACGGCCATTGGCTTCTGTGGCATAGGCCACAGCGTCCTCTGCATCCGCCCAGTCTTCAGCCAGACCTTCCAACTCAACCTCCATGGATTTGAGGTCGTCTGCACTCGCGCCGACGGGGATCTTCACAAACGAAATGTTGCGGCCCTCGGTTTGCTGGTACTTGGGATCGTCTTTGTGGGCGCTGTAATAGCGTTTGATGTCGCTCTCAGAAACGTCAACATCTCCATCGGGGATGTTTTTGTAGAGCTTGGCAACGTACTTGATTTCGGCCTTGGTGTCGGTGTTCTTGAACTCGTACTTGCCTTCGAGGCTGTTGGTGTACAGGGCGTCTGCGAGCAAGGCGTCGAGCTTTTCCTTTTTGCGCTTGCCGATGATCATCTTCTTGTAGCTCAACAGGTTCATTTTGCCCTGGTCGGTCGTGAGCATAGCTCCGAAGTTCTGCTGCCAGAACGCTTTGTTCTCCCCGTTGCTGTAGAAGGCTCGGCTCATGTACGGAGAGTCCAAATCACCGAACAGCATTTCTTGGAATTCCGCATCGGTGACTTCAAGTCCAAGGGCGTCGTAGGTGTCGTCAAGAACAATGTTTGACGTGAGGTCGCTCCAGACTTCGTCTTGGAGTTGTTCGCCAGAAAAACCAAGGCGACGACGTTCTTCCAGTTCCATGCGGTACTCAATGGCGCTCACACTTTGGCCTCCAACGCTTCCAACATCGCGGTTGTTTCCTTGACCGATCAAGGCCAATACAGCGTCGTAGGGCACCAAAAAGCCCAACATTCCAATTCCGATCATTGCGAGCAACAGTCCTTGTCTGTTGCGGATTTGTTCAATCATTGCCATGGTCCTCTCGCTTAGCGTTTTTACAGGGTTGCGAAGATAACGTTTCCTCGGCAACTGCGCACGTCAAGCCGTCACCCTTCAGAAACGGGTGCAAATTCCACCCAAACGATTCGGTTTTCCGCGACCTCACGGATCACAAACTCGAATGGCGGGACGGAGACCGCTGTGCCCTCTTCTGGGATGTCTCCAACTTCATGGAGAATCAAGCCGCCGAGCGTGTCGTAGGCGTCCGCTTCAGGGAGGTTCCAGTCGTGGAGTTCATTCAACACCCTGATTTCACGGCGCGCAGGAATGTGCCAAAGGCCGTCTTCCACTGCGTGTTCGACATCCTCCTCGGGGTCGTCGTGCTCGTCTTCAATTTCACCGAGCAACTCCTCCACGATGTCTTCCATGGTCAGGATGCCAGCCGTGCCCCCGAATTCATCCACCACCACGGCCAAATGTCTGCGCCGCTTCAAGAACTGACGCAACAACTCGTCTCCCGGCATGGGTTCGGGCACCACAAACGTGGGCAACAAAATGGACCTCAGCGAATCGGGCCGGTCAAAGAGGTCTTTGGCGTGGACGTACCCCACGATGTGGTCCATGTCGCCTTTGAAGACCACGAGTTTTGAGAACCCCGTCTCGATGAATGCTTGTTGGAGGTCCTCAACCGTGGTTTCGATGTCGACCCCACTGACCTCGTTGCGAGGCACCATGCTGTCCCTTGCTTGAACGCTCGGCAAGTCGAGGGCGTTTTGAAGGATTTGGAGTTCGTGTTCGAGCTCTTGTTCAGGAGCCATGCGTCCACTCAACCCCTTCACAAAGTGGTCCAAATCGCTCACCCCCAGGGTGTCGACGGACACTTCGACTTGTCCACGAACAAACGGTTTCAGGAGCCCCTTGCTCACCATCATGACCACCCATGCGGGAGCTGCCAGAACCAAAACCAACAAAAGAAGGGGGTAGGCCATGACGTGAAGCCAAACGTTGGGAGAGGCGTGAAACAGCGATTTGGGCATGAACTCAGCCAGTACCAAGACCACCGCGGTGGTGATGCCGGTTTGTGTGGCCAGAACGGCGATCGGTTGCGCCGCTTCTTGCCATCCAGAGACCCCAAACAACCAGTGGCTGATCAACGCACCCGATTCAATGCCACAAATGACGAGCGCAAGGTTGTTGCCAACGAGCATGGAAGCGATGAAGAGTTGGGGCCTGTTGGAGAGGGCGGCCACAATTTTGCCTCGAATGGAGGATTGCGCGTTCAGTTCGGTCTGCAGTCTGCTCGACGCCACGAAGGCCATTTCCATGCCTGAGAAAAAGGCAGAGGCCAAAAGAGAAATTGCCAGAACGATGATCGAACTCGAAGGGTCAGGATCCATGCACGCAGTGTCGGTTCATCGAAAGATACATTGCAACGTCATTGGGGACGAGCCATTCGAATGCGAAAGGCACGGCGAACCCCAAACCACAACCAAGAGATGCAAGGAAAAAGCCCCAGGGTCCAACGAGTCAAGTCTTCAGTCCACCACAAATAGAGCACATAGCATGTGGTCACAACGGACGTGACGAGCCAAAACAGTTCAGCAGCTCGCGCGGTCTTGTACGGGGCGGACGACTGGGGTTGGGTGGGTTCAGCCATGACTCAAAGATGATGCTTGTCAGGGATCCTTCGACGTTTCCGAATCCATCCCGAGGTCAAACGACCCAGTTGGCGCCAAAATCTCGTACTTCTCAAACTGACTGTCGGCCCTCAAGCCGCGACCGCGCAGCACGCCTTGGGCCGTTTCAATCTCCACAGGCCGATCGGTGTGCACCAAGTCGGAATCGTGCGACCAAACGAGGTGTTCGGTCAAAAGACGGTCTCCCTCGTGGTTCACGAGGACCACTTCTTCCCAGGCTTCAAGGCGGCTGGACTGATCGTCGTAGGTGCCCCTCACGGCAGAGAGACGCGCGGAGTGTTGGGTTTGGGTGCCTCCAATGAACAAGGTGAATCCTTGATCCACATGCCACAGCGAGGGCCCTTCATCTGCCTCGTCCTTTGACTCCCAGCGCTCGAGGCGGGAAGCCCTTAGAGATTGAATCACTTTTCCCCGTTCGGTGTATTCAAAGTACCCATCTTCCACAATTTGGGAGGGTCGACGCGAAGCCGTTGAATCTTGATCTTCGGGAATGGAAGAGGTGGATTGCTCTTCAGCGCAGCTCCACAAAGACAGGCACAACGAGAAAACCGCCCATCCCGAGAAGGGCGGACGGTTTCTGAGGATGTCATTGTGCCGGTGCAGGGCCATCAGCGCACCCGAATCGTGGTGGTTTCACCGGCACATGGGCAACCTGACTTGTTGGGCACGGTGAATGAACCACCTGCTTGTTTCCCGTAAGTGAAGATGTCGTCCACAGTGGGGAACTGTTTGGCCATGTTCGCAATCTTCTTGCCGGCCAACTCGGAAAGATCCGCGTTCATTCTCTTGGCCTTGGCGTAGTAGTCCGACGCCACCCAGTAGACGGAACGCGCACCCAAAGCCCCATCGTTGCATGCTTTGGAACTGCCAGCAATGGCGTCGCCGATGAGCATGTACGCATCGCCGTTGTTGGCGTCCACACCGAGCACTTGCTGTGCATAGCGCTTGGCCGTGCCTGTGCGTCCCATGGCGCTGGCAATCTGCCCTGTCTTCAACAAGTACGTCACCTGGTCGGCACAATCCCCACAACGGGACACCGCATCTTCCATGTATGTGAAGCTCGAGTCGAGCTGGCTTGCCTTGGCGAAGCCAATGCCGATGGCGTACGCTGCTGGTGCGGAGGGCTCTACAGCGTAAACGGCAGTGGCCACAGGCAGGAACAACGCGTTGTCCGTGCATTCTTTCTTGTTCAACAGACGCAACACCTTCAGTTTGAGGTCCATGTTGTCAGGGTCTGCTGCAACGGCAGCTTCGAGGACGGGCACCATGTCGGCACAGTCTGCAATCGCCACAAACACCGTCTCGATGTTGCTCTTGGCCTTTTCGTAACGCTTGATGCTGCTTTCCTTGCCCGCTTCTTGGGCCCGTGCCAATCCGGCTTGGATGTAGTCGGTCAGGGTCAAGTAATCGGTCAGCATCTGGGCGCGCATGGCCGTCTGGGCAGCTTCATCTCCTTTCAACGTGCGCTTCATGGTGTAGAAGCTTGCAGTGTAGTACTGGTACAGTGTTGTCGCTGAAGATTCGCCTTGCAAGCAGTCAATGCTCTTCTTGAACATCTCGTAGGCTTGTTGATGCTCGTCTTTGTTGTACTTGTAGAAGTCAGCGGCCTTGCGCCCGAGGACTTCGCAGCGGTTGTTGGGGCTGCGCTTGGTGCTTGGGAACAACTCCATGCGCTTGTCGTGCAGAAACATCAAACTGTCGACCAGTACGGCGTGGCGAGGGTCTTCAGCGTCGATTTTTTTAAGTTCCTTGCCCACAAACGAGGCGCCATCGGCGTAGATGCCTTCACTGGCTTGCTCAGGACAAACGGCACATGCCTTTCTCCACTGGATGTAGGCCTCGTCGTAGTTTTTCTGCTTCTTGTAGGATTTGTAGACGCTCAGCGCTTCTTTGCAGTTGATGCGCTGTTCTTCCGTGGTTCCGTATTTGTCGTCTTGAGCATAGCCGGGAACGCTTGCGAACGCGGCGGCAAGACTGAGAAAGAGGAGGTGTTGCAGGGCCTTCATGGTTTCTTGTTTTCTGCGGTTCAATGGGGCTCTTGTGGTTGAGGTCAATCGTACAACCTTGGAATCAACCACAAGTTCTTGGCAGTGGGGGTCAAAGTGACGCCCACGTGGAGCCTGAGGTTGCTTTCTGTGTGCACTGAATTGAGGGTTGTGTTGCGGGTGCCAAAATCCATGCCAAAGTGCAGTTGACTGGCGCTTCGACTTCCTTTCAAGGGGGTGTTCACGCCCAAACTCACGCGTTGCTCGGTCAAGTCATGTGTCGATCCATCGTCGCTCAGAAGCGTTGTCGGCAAGGTGGATTGTCGCATGCCAAAGCGCCACGTGGATCGGCTTGTTTTGCCCGCTTTTCTTTTCGGAGTGACCATGACTCCGACGGCGGTGCTGCTGGCGTCGTTCCACACAGCAGCGCCCTCCATCAGATGGTCGAGGGTTCCGTCAGAGGATGACCAAGATTGACTGTGGTGGTCGACGAACACGCCAAGTCGGCCGCCGGTCGGACCGTCCCATTGCAAGCCACCGCCCAGGGTCCACTTCTGCGGGACCTTGCCATTGAGGATGGCCGCTTCGTAGGACGAGGTGTCCAGTCCGGCAACCACGCCGTTGAACACCACCGTGGATTGGACCAACCGAGAAAAGTCGGTGTTCAATGTTCTGGCCGGGCTCCATGTTCCGCCGAGTTTGAGCATCCAACTGCCTTGGAAATCCTTGGAGTCGTTGTATTTGACACGCAACATTTTGTAGCCCTCCGCACCGAGAATGAATCCCGTTGCGCGATGCCTCGAAGAGATGGAGGTTCGCACATCTCTGAAGGTGACATCTTCAATGTCCAAGACCGCGCTTTGGATGGCGTCACCAAACCAGTGGTCGACTTGAATCCCCGCATCCAACCCCCACATGTTCACGAGGACACTGTCCGAGGCACCCGCAGGGTTCCATCGGCGTCCTCGCCATCCGCGTGACAAGCCGACATAAGCCCGGGCAAGACCTCCTTGGCCTTCGTACGATTCCGTGATGTCCCCGAGGGTGGAGTCGGACAAGGAGCGGGCGACGTCAAACGCTTTTGACGTCATCGGGGTCAACCCCAAATGAAAGGCTCGGGGTCGGCGCGCACGCTTGATCACGAGTCCAAAGCTCCCCGGCCCACCGGTCATCGTTTGTGTGGATCGGTCGCCTTCTGTCAGACGTATGCCTTGAAGGTTCACGGAACCTTGAAACGTGGGGTGCACAATGCTTGCGGATGAAGCGGGTTGATCGGCATTCACCGACATGTGCCCCGCGGACACTGAGGTGACCCCGCCCATGCTTGCGATTGCTGGGGTCAATGTCCCCTGAGATGTACCTAGCCCAAAGCGCGCGAATGGACTGAAATCCGTCTCTTGCCCCATGGCCGCAGAACCCCAAACAACCATGATCAACAGCAGGGCCCAAGCGCGTCCAAAATGGCCGAGGACGGGGTGGTCAGGAGACGTCATGGAAGTGTCGAAGAAGTGCATGATGCCCTTTCAGGGTCAAATGAGCGTCGGCGAATTTCGGGCGGATGCCTCGGAGTTCCAAGTGCACGGCGTCACCTCCAGTCAAGATGAGTCCAAGATTTGGCACTTCTTGGCGCAAAGCCGCCCATCTCCCTTCAATTTCGGCCACCAAGCCGCCCACGGCGCCAGCAAGCAACGCGGTGGGGGTGTTGCTTCCCATCGCTCGAGCTTGACGCAGCTCAGGGACAATCGCATTCAAGTCGGGCTGCGGCAAGTTGGCCGTGCCGTGCGCCATTGCGGTCAAGCGCATCTGGAGACCAGGTGAAATGGTCCCGCCGATGTGTGTGCCGTGATCGAGGAGGTCCATGGTCACGCATGTGCCCGCGTCTACGATGAGCCATGGTTGGGAAGGGTCTTCAGAAGCGCCTTGCACCACAGCCCAAACATTGGCCACCCGATCCAATCCCAAGGTCTCGGGTGAAGTCACATTGGTCCGCAAAGGCAATGCATCGCCAGGTTTGAACACGTGGCAGGATGGGCTGATGTCCGACCAGGGATCGAGCTTGCCACTTCCGGACACCCACACCAAGTCGTTTGCACCGACCTGAGCTTTCCAGCGATTGAGCGCAGAGAAGTCCTCGAGGGCCACCCTTTCCAAGGTCCGTGGAGGTGAGGACAGCGGGGCGTCAGCGTCGAAGGCCGCCCATTTGACGCGCGTGTTGCCCACTTCAAGGATCCAGTGCTTCACGACCATTCGAGGGATTCCATGATGCGACGGATGTCCGCTTCCATGCGTTCGAGGACCGGGGCGGTGCTGTCTGGGTTGGGGGCGTGGTTGAAATACAGCGAGCCGCGCATGAAATGCGAGGTGCTGTCCGTGACGAAAAACTGGATGGGCGCGGCGACAGGTCCCTCCAACACGTAAATCATCCCAGACTTTCTCGGCAAATCGAGGGCGTGCCGACGGATTCCAGCGGCAGCGACTTCATGACCAAACACCAAAGACTGTGCTTCTTGAATCAATTTGGGAAGCGCATTGCCCACAGGGCGTTCGGTGCAATGAACGCGAGCATTGAAGCGCGGGAAGACCAAGTTGTACCAACAACCCGCCTCGCCCTGAGGTGCCGACCGCACTTCCACTTTCGCATGAGACGGGACCCGGTAGGTGGTGTTGCAAGGTGACGTGTATCGAGCCGAGGTGGTGTCGGGCAACGTGATGCGCACCTGACCTTCCGGTTTGGGCACGGAAACCGCATCGGGTTGAATCCACCACGCCACGCCCGCGAGCACCGCAATCATGGCCAACAGCCAAATCCGAGCGCTCTTCATCGTTCTGCGGGCAATTCGATTTTGATCCGATGGATGCGTCGCGCATCCCCGGCATCCACGCTCAACTTCACCCCTTCGAATTCGACAAATTCCCCTTTGCGAAGAAGCTTGCCTGATTGTTCCACCATGAAGCCCCCGAGGGTGTCACTTTCTCCCTTCGCAGCCTCCCAGGTTTCTTCATCCAACCCCAAAATGCGGTAGGCGTCGAGCAAGGAGGTTTTGGCTTCCATCAAAAACGTGCGCTCGTCAAGAACAGAGTGCATCACCTCTTCGTCGTCAAATTCGTCGGCGATGTCACCCACAATTTCTTCGAGGACATCTTCGAGGGTGACGATTCCGCTGGTGCCTCCATACTCGTCCACGACGATGGCGATGTGAATTTTTTTGCTTTGAAATTCCCGGAGCAAGTCGTCAATTTTCTTGCCTTCAGGGATGTACATCGGTGCGCGCAGGACATTCGTCCAATCGAGGTCGTCCATGTGCAACGAAGGCAACAGGTCCTTCACGTGCAAGATGCCGATGATTTGGTCAGGGGAGCCTTCGTGGACGGGGATTCTGCTGAATCCCGATGCCACAATGGTGGCCCTGACGTGCGCCCAAGAATCTTCCTTGCTGAAAGTGCTGATGTCTGTGCGCGGCGTCATGACCTGCTTGGCATCTTTGGACCCAAAATTCACAATACCCTCGAGGATGCGCTGCTCTTCTTCGCTTCGCTCCTCGTTGTCTGTCAGCTCGAGGGCTTGTTCCAAATCTTCCACGCTCACTTCCGTGGTGGGCGCCTGAAGTTTGGCATCCATCCATCGGCCAAGGGTCACCAGCGGCAACCATGCCGGGCGGAAAAGACGTTGGCACCAGGTCAACGGACCTGAGGTGACCTTGGCGAGTTCAACCCCAAACGTGGTGGCATAAATCTTGGGAATCACTTCGCCAAACAACACCAAGAGGAAGGTCACGCCTGCCACATGAATCAGCGTATTCAGCCAAGGGGGCAATGTTTCGCTTGGAAACAAATCCTCGGCCACCACCGTGGCGATGAGCACGATGCTGATGTTGACGAGGTTGTTCACCACCAAAATGGTCCCGAGCAAGTTTCGCGGGCCGTCGGTGTTGTTGGGGGTGCGCATGAGGGCCAAGACTCGCGACGCCCCGGTGGAATCGTCCTCTTCCAGCTCGCTCAAGGATTGAGGGGACAGGCTGAAAAACGCCACCTCAGAACCTGATACCAGGGCCGAGATCACCAACAAGATCACGACCACGAGCAGGCTGACCCAATGGTCCATCAGGGTCGCGGCGTTCACCACATGTTCCATGCAATCGGGGCGAGGTCAGAAGGGGAGGTCGTCCGCATTGGCAGGTTGCGAGGCTGCTGGCGTTGTCGCAGGCGTTGGTGCTGCGGTGGGCTGCTGTGCTGATGCGGCGGGGGCATTTGCCTGCATCTGGTTGTCGCGGTTGGGCGCAGGCCCCAACAGTTGCATGACGTCGGCCACCACTTCAGTGGTGTAGCGATTTTGTCCTTGTTGGTCCTGCCATTGACGCGTCTTCAACTTGCCCTCGATGTAGCATTGTGAACCCGTCTTGAGGTATTTGCCAGCCGTTTCTGCCAGGCCTCTCCAAAGGACGACGTTGTGCCACTCTGTGTTGGTGATGCGCTCTCCGGAGGCCCGATCCGTGTAGGACTCGGAGGTGGCCATGCGAAGGGAACAAACCGCCACACCGTTGGGAGTGTAACGCAATTCTGGGTTTTGGCCGAGGTTGCCGACCAAGATCACTTTGTTGATGCCTGCCATGAGCCGAAGGTACTGCTTTCAATGCAGTTCCACGATGCTTGTTTGGCGCAACAACTCCTCCCAAACCTTGGTGAGCAGCCTTGGCCTTGGACGGTTCCCAAACTCAACCCAGGACATCACGAGGCCACCTTGTGCTTCGGCATACGCTTGGAGACTGCGCTCGTCCGGGGCCTGCCAACGTTGGAACGTCGCTTCGATGCGTTTGTGTGTCAGGATGTGTTTCACAGGCTCTCCGACCCGTCCAAGGTCAGTGAAGTTGTGGGAAGGAGCGGACTCGGGGAACACCCACATGTTGGCCCAAACGCCTTGTTCAGCCCTTTGAACGACCACAACCTTCGAGCCCCAGGTGACGACATTCCAATGCAACGACCAGGCTTGCGGTTTTTTCTTCGGTTGTTTCACTGGCAGCACACCCCACAACTCGGGGTTGTTCGCCGAACGGCAGGTGCTGGCCAAAGGGCATCGATCGCATTCCGGCGCTTTCGGTTTGCATACAAGGGCGCCGATTTCCATGACGGCTTGATTGTGACGGCCTGGGTCGTCGGGGTCGAGCCATGCGTCGGCAATGGCTTGGATGGCTCGGATGCCGGATTTTGAGTCCACGGCCTCCGTCACCCCATTCCATCTGGATGCCACACGCTGGACATTTCCGTCGACTGCGGCCACGGGCTCCCCAAACGCGATCGAGGAGATGGCTGCGGCGGAATAGGGGCCGATGCCTGGCAGGGAAAGCCAGTCGGCATGGGTTTCTGGATAGCGGCCAGCGTCGTGGATGGCCTGGGCTGCGCGATGCAAAAGTCGGGCGCGACGGTAGTAACCAAGGCCCTCCCATGCTTTCAGGACCTCTTCTTCCGAGGCAGATGCCAGGGCAGCCACGTCAGGAAAGGTCTCTCGGAAGGCGTGCCACTTGGGAATGCCCGTATCCACCCGCGTTTGCTGGAGCATGATTTCACTCAACCAAGTCCCATAGACAGAAGGCATTTCTCGCCATGGCAGGGGGCGTGCATGGTGGGCGTACCAAGCTTTGAGCAGTCTTCGCGCCTCAAATGCGCGAGCGGCAATGTCATTTTGTCCGAGAAAACACTCGTCATTCATTTCGTTTTCAAAGGTATGCGTGTATTTTTGCACCCCTGAAAACGCCACCACAAGGCGTTGATATTGAACCACAAACCATCATCAATACTCAAAGACCATGACCAAGGCGGACATCGTAAGCCAGATTTCGGACCAAACCGGAATGGAGAAAGGAGACGTTCAAGTGACCGTTGAAGCCTTCATGCGTGCCGTGCGCAGCAACCTCGAAAGTGGTGAAAACGTTTACTTGCGAGGTTTTGGAAGCTTTGTGGTGAAGACCCGAGCTGCCAAAACAGGCCGCAACATTTTGGCCAAGAAGGCCATCCAAATCCCCGCCCACAACATTCCCTCGTTCAAGCCGAGCAAGGACTTTGTGGAGAACGTGAAGCTTAACGTCAAAGTCAAATAAGGTCGACATGTCGGTGTCAAAATCAACGCTTGTGTTGTTGGCGGGTGCAGGAGCACTTGCTGCAGGCGTGTTGTTGATGCCGCGTACTCCGGCTTCTGCGCCACCCCCCCCTGCACCGTCGGAGGGTGTGACCTTGTCGGACATCGGGACCGATCCGGTGGACATCGCTGTGGCCAAAGTGAGTGGAGAAAACCCCATGGAGGGCATCCTCGAGCTTCGGGCTTTGGCGGACGACACGCCCCCCAACCTCGATGCCGTGATGTGGCTCGGGCGATTCAGCGTCCAGAGTGGTCAGTTGGACAAGGCGCGGGAACGCTTTGACCAAGTGATTGATGCCCAACCTGATCGTGTGGAGGCCTATTGGGAACGCGCCATGCTGGACATGGAAGAGGGGTTCCTCGAAGACGCCGTGCAGGGGTTTGACCTCTGCATCTCAGCAGACGAAATGTACGTGAATGGTCGCTTTTTCAAAGCCCGATGCCTCGAGGCCATGGGCAAGGCTGACCAAGCACTGACTGAATACAAATCTTACCTTCCTCTCTCCCCAGACACAGCCGTGTCGAAGAGCGTGGAAGGCATCATCGAACGGCTTGAATCTGACTTGTCAGGTTTGGGCACTTAAACAACATCATCATGCCAAGCGGAAAAAAGCGCAAGCGTCACAAGATGGCCACGCACAAGCGGAAGAAGCGTCTTCGCAAGAACCGTCACAAGAAGAAGTGATTTGCGTGACATGAGGACCTCCTTTCAGGGTGTTCTCATGTCGCGAATCTTCATGTGATGGACGCCGAACTCGTCATCAATTCGACGTCTGCGGGCGTCGACATTGCCCTTCTCGAGGACGGTCAGCTCGTCGAGCTCCACCGTGATCGGGGAGACGTGCAATACTCCGTGGGCGACATTTATGTCGGCCGCGTCAGGAAGGTCATGCCCAATTTGAATGCGGGCTTTGTCGATGTGGGCCATGGGAAGGATGCGTTTCTGCATCATTCTGATTTGGGTCCCCAATTCAAAACGCAGCAAATCTGGGTGAAACGAGTGATGTCTGGCAAACAGCCGACCTCAGACATCAGCAAATTCAAACGGGAAGAAGACATCGAGCGCAAAGGCAAGATGAAAGACTACGTGTCTGCATCTCAGCTGGTGCTTGTGCAGGTCGCCAAAGAACCCATCAGCACCAAAGGCCCCAGGTTGACGGCCGAAGTCAGCCTCCCTGGGCGGTACCTGGTGCTGGTGCCCTTCAGCGACAAAGTCTCTCTTTCCTCACGCATCAAAGGCGAGAAGGAGCGCACGAGGTTGAAACGCCTCATGCAGAGCATTCAGCCCCCGGGGTTTGGCATCATTGTAAGAACAGTTGCTGAAAACAAAGGGTCTGCTGATTTGCACAGCGATCTGGAAGACCTCGTGAGCCGCTGGAAAAAGCTCTATGACAACCTCAAAAGTGCGAAACCAGGGAAGCGTGTGTTGGGTGAAGTGAACAAAGTCAGTGTCGTCATGCGCGACGTGATGACCCCGGATTGCAAAACCATCCATGTCAACAACCCCCGCGTGGCTGATGAAGTCAAGGAATTTCTGGTGGGCAGTGGCAGCGGCGACGAAAGTATGGTCAGTGTCAGCAGGTCGAAGGACTTGTTCAACGCCATGTCGATCCACCGTCAAATCAAGGCTGCCTTTGGGCGACAGGTCAATTTGAGAAGCGGGTCGTACTTGATTTTGGAACAAACCGAGGCCATGCACGTCATTGACGTCAACTCCGGTGGCCGAAAGAAGGGGGCGTCCAGTCAAGAGGAAAACGCACTGATCACCAACTTGGATGTGGTGCAAGAAATTGCACGTTTGCTCCGACTTCGTGACATCGGTGGCATCATCGCCATCGACTTCATTGACATGGCCAAGCGCGAGCACAACAAACAGTTGACTGACGCGATGCGTGCAGCAATGAAACGCGACAAGGCCAAGCACAACATCTCATCGCCCAGCCGATTTGGGGTGATGGAGATGACTCGGCAGCGTGTCCGTGATGTGGCGGAAGTGTCGACCCAAGATACCTGTCCTGCTTGCAATGGTTCAGGAAAGGTCGAGGCGAGCATCTTGATCACAGAGCGCATCGAATCGGCCTTGAAGTACCTCGCCGAAGGGGAAAACCGGACGCGCATGACACTGATGGTGCACCCCATGCTTGAGGCCTACCTCACGCAAGGATGGTGGAAGTCCATCCGTCGCAACTGGCAGAAGGAGCTCGGCATCAAGCTGGGCATCGAATCCAATTCCAACCTCGAGATCCTCGAGTACCACATTCACAACGCTTTGGGTGAGGAAATCACCCCGGATTGAACGTCGGTGAGAACAGGATGAATCAGGAGCGGTTGGGCACTTGAAGTTCTTTGGGGTAGCACAAGAAGCTCTTTTCCACGGGCCGGCTCAACAGCTGCATGTGCAGGTGGTCGTTGGCTTCGGCAAAATCCCTCAGGCTGCCGTCCTTGTAGAGGACCAAAATTCCTTTGGGCACGTAAGCTTTGTTGTCGATGCGTGCGTTGCTCACGAGGTAGGAGGCTTCTTCGTTGCTGAGTCCAAAATGTGCAGCCGTCCCCTCGACGCGCTCCTGAACTTCCTCGTCTGTGAAGGGCTCAGGACGAAGTTCGATCCGGAACAAGCCGCGATCGAGCAGCCGCTGGCTCAGCAAGGCCAACACGCGGTCTTCATGGTGCCTCCAGGACTTCATCGCCACGAAGATGTCGCTGTCGTCGAGGTCGCAGAAGCGTTCGAGGACCTCGGGGTCGGCCAAAAATTTGGCCCGGTCCAGGTCGTCGTGCAGAAACATAGACAGTGCGGGTGACGCAAACACCGTGGCTCCTTCCCGGACGAGGTGTTTGGCGCGGTTCAGCACGAGCATCAACATGTGTTCTGCACTGAGCACAGTCCGGTGCAAATACACTTGCCAATACATCAGGCGCCGAGCCACGATGAACTTCTCGATGGAGTAAATGGCCTTCTCTTCGATGCAGAGTTGCCCGTCGACGACGTTGAGCATCTTGATGATCCGTTCGCTGCCGACTTTCCCTTCAGTCACCCCGCTGTAGAAACTGTCGCGCGCCAAATAATCCAGACGATCCATGTCGAGCTGGCTGCTGACCAATTGGTGCAAGAACGGCTTGGGGTGGTGGTCGTTGAAGATTTCAATGGCAAGGTCCAAGGCGCCGCCCATCTCGTCGTTCAAGCGCCCCATGATGAGGGCGCTGACGTCTTCGTGATGCACGCCCTTGACAATGCTGTGCTCCAAAGCGTGGCTGAAGGGACCGTGACCCACGTCGTGCAAGAGGATGGCCAAACATGCCGCCTCTGCCTCTTCTTCCGTGATGGCGACCCCTTTGTTGCGCAAGCTGTCGATGGCTTCGTGCATCAAATGCATGCAGCCGACGGCGTGGTGAAAGCGGTTGTGGACGGCACCGGGATACACGAGATGCGACAATCCCAATTGCGAAATCCTGCGAAGCCGTTGCATGAAACGGTGGTCCATCAAGTCGAGGGCCCGTTCGTGGCGCAACGTCACAAACCCGTAGACCGGGTCGTTCAGAATTTTGTGTCGGTTCACCGTGCTCATTCAAATACGAAGTCGGTCTTCTCGACGTTAACTTGCCCGTAGGCACAAGCTGGGGCGAGAGACGCCGCAAGATACGCGCCTTGCCGACGCCCCGTGACGGGCGGGACAATTGAAAGTGAACATCGATGGGACGACCACAGATTTTATGGGCCGACGACGAGATTGAGTTGTTGCGGCCGCACATTTTGTTTTTGGAGGAGAAGGGCTACGACGTCACCGGCGTGAACAGTGGGGTAGAGGCCTTGGACGAGGTGGAAGCAAGGCCGTTTGATGTGGTGTTTTTGGACGAAAACATGCCGGGGATCAATGGCATCGAGACCCTTCAGCGGATCAAGGACAAACATCCTGGCGTACCCGTCATCATGATCACCAAAAGCGAGGAAGAGCACATCATGGAGGAGGCCATTGGTTCCAAAATCAGTGACTACCTGATTAAGCCGGTGAACCCCAACCAAATTCTGCTGTCCGTCAAGAAAATTTTGGACAACCGACGGCTGCAGG
Organism: Flavobacteriales bacterium; assembly: GCA_028141885.1. The sequence continues at coordinate 74,878 of JAOIQU010000002.1, forward strand.
GCGAACAAGCCCAGTCCACCTACATGCGGGAGTTTCGTGAACTCGCCATGAAGTTGGGGGGACGTATGGACGCGCAGGAGTGGTCGGACGTGTACCGTCGTTTGATGCATTGGCACGCGACGTTGGGGGAGTCGGGAGACCGGAGCATGTTGGAGATTCTCGACAGCCAACATGCGGAGGCCAACCATCAGTTTGTCCGGTTCGTGGAGGACCACTACGAGGCGTGGATGACGGGTCAGGAGGAGGCGCCAATATTGTCGCATCGCGCGTTGCCTGAGTGGTTGCCCAAAGCCGTGGCCGGGGCGGAAGGTCGCCCTGTGTTTTTGGTCGTGATCGACAATTTGCGTTGGGATCAATGGCGCACCATCGCGCCCTCTCTCAGGCCCAAATGGAATGTGACGGAGGAGAAGACCTATTACAGCATTTTGCCGACCGCGACCCAATACGCGCGTAACGCGCTGTTCGCCGGCATGACGCCGGGCGACATCGCGCGCTTGTTGCCCAACTTTTGGATCGGAGAAAACGAAGAGGGCTCGAAAAATGCCCACGAGGAATCGCTTCAACAGGCGCTCTTTTCCCGCCTTGGGATGGAGGGCAAAACCTCCTACCACAAAATCACCAACCTTCAGGCGGGCAAACGATTGGCCGATCGCTTTCACGAGTTGAAAGGGCAATCGGTGGTGACGGTGGTGTACAATTTTGTGGACATGCTCAGCCACGCGCGCTCAGAGATGGAAGTCATCAAAGAACTGGCCGACGACGAGGCGGCATACCGGAGCCTGACGCACTCGTGGTTCCAACACAGTCCACTGAAAGAGATGATGGATGCGATGGCAGAAATGGGAGGTCGCATGATCCTGACAACGGACCACGGCACGATGCGGGTGGACCATCCCATCGAAGTGCGAGGCGACCGTGAAACCAACAAAAACCTCCGGTACAAGGTGGGCCGGAATTTGGGCTACAACGCTGAGGAGGTGATGGAAATCCGCAATCCCGAGCGTGTGGGCTTGCCCAAGCCCAACGTGTCGAGTTCCTACATTTTTGGCAAGGGCAAAGACTTCCTGGTGTATCCCAACAACGCTGCCAAATACACCAAGACCTTCCGCGACACTTTCCAACACGGGGGCGTGAGCATGGAGGAAATGATTGTTCCATGGGTCGTCCTCGACCCCAAATGACCGTGGCATGAGTGCGTTGGTCGAATTGGGTCGATGGTCGTTCAGTCTGGGTGATCTCCAGAACGTGGCAGAGGCCGTTGGGCAGATGCTGCCCGAGTCTGGAGTCGTGGCCGTTCACGGCGACATGGGCGCGGGCAAAACCACCATGATCCGTCAACTGCTTTCAGTCTGGCACGTGAATGAAGAAGGGGCAAGCCCTACGTTTGGGCTGGTTCACCACCACAGAGTCAAACGCACCGGGGGTGGGGTTCATGAAGTCCGCCACATGGATCTGTATCGGTTGGAAAACGAGGAGGAGGCAGAGCGGTCGGGCATTGCCGAAATGTTGAGCGATGCCGCGCTCAATTTGGTCGAGTGGCCGGAACGCATTCCAGGATTGATGCCGCCAGACGCCTGGCTGTTGCGCCTTGAGGTCAATGAAGACCAAACCCGAACCTGCATTTTGTCACAGCTCAGGGGTTGATTCCCGTCGCCTTGGCTATTTTGGGGCCGCATGGAATCAGGACGCAAAGCCATCAAGGCGCTGGCACGTGAAGCCGCCTTGCTCCCACAAGAGGAGCTGCTCGAGGCACAACGTGGACACGCAGAGCTCACCATCGGCATTCCAGCCGAAACAAGCTTGCAAGAGAAACGTGTTGCCCTGGTGCCCGAGGCGGTGGCGTTGTTGGTAGCGCACGGGCACCAGGTCCTGGTGGAAACCCAGGCAGGGTCTGAAGCACAATTTTCCGACAACGACTACAGCGAGTCAGGGGCGCGCATCGTGTACGACCGTCGGCAAGTCTTTCAGGCGAACATCGTCCTGAAGGTTGAGCCGCCTTCACTCGAAGAAGTGGCCTTGATGGGCATGCGACAAACGCTCATTTCCGCGCTCCAATTGAGCGTCCAAAACGAGGGGCTTCTCGAGGCCTTGAGCGCGAAAAAAACCACTGCGATCGCCTGGGACTTTGTCCAAAATGAGAACGGCATCCAGCCCTTGGTTCGGGCGATGGGTGAAATCGCTGGCAACACAGCCGTCCTCTTGGCCGGGGAGCTCATGGCCAGTGTCAGTGGCCAGGGTACCATGCTCGGCGGCGTCAGCGGCGTTCGGCCCAGCGAAGTTGTCATCCTCGGTGCAGGTACAGTCGGGGAATACGCCACGCGTTCCGCCCTCGGCCTTGGCGCAAGTGTCAAGGTCTTTGACAACTCCGTCCACCGATTGATCCGCTTGCAAAATGCAGTCGGCCAGCGGCTCTGGACATCCACGTTGCAACCTTCCGTACTCGAAGAAGCCCTCCGCACCGCGGACGTGGCCATTGGTGCCGTGCGCGGTTCGGGCTCCCGTGCGCCGATGCTCGTGAGCGAGCCGATGATTGCCGGCATGCGCGAACGTTCCATCGTCGTTGACGTAAGCATCGATCGTGGCGGCGTTTTCGAAACCTCTCGCCTGACGAGCCATGAGCGTCCCACGTTCATCGAATGCGGGGTCATTCACTACTGCGTCCCGAACATTCCTTCTCGGGTGGCACGTACGGCCAGCAAGGCCTTGAGCAACATCTTCGCGCCCATGCTTTTGGGCATTGCAGGAGAAGGAGGGGTGGTTCCCGCCATCAAGGATCGCAATTTGATTTCCACGGGTGTGTACATGTTCAATGGCACGTTGACGAACGAGGAGATTGCCGCGGAACGGAGCTTGCCATGGAAGCCGCTCGACCTGCTGGCGGCAACGCTTTGAGTGGAGGGCTTACGCCTTCGCCCCTGAGGGGGTTGTTTTCCCAGTAAGCGTGGCCTTGATTTCGTGAAGCTTCATCAACGCTTCCACCGGGGTCAAATGATCGATGTCGACCTCCATGATGCGGTCTCGAATGGCTTCAAGTGCCGGGTCGTCGAGCTGGAAAAAGCTCATTTGCAAGCCTTCATCCGGCAGGCTCACTTCCGAGACATCGGGTTTGGAAGAAGACGCGTCTCCCCGTGCCGTTTCCAAGGTTGTCAGCACCTCCTCTGCCCGACGAACGAGTGACCTGGGCATGCCCGCGAGTTTGGCCACGTGAATGCCAAAGCTGTGGTTGGATCCTCCCGGCGCGAGTTTGCGCAGGAACACAATGTTCCCATCGAGTTCTTTCACACTGACGTTGACATTGACAATGCGCGAAAACCGCTGACTCATGTCGTTGAGCTCGTGGTAGTGGGTGGCAAACAGGGTCAACGGCCGAACGCGATTCGACTCGTGAAGGTGTTCGGCGATTGCCCAGGCGATGCTCACGCCGTCGTAGGTGCTGGTCCCACGACCGATTTCATCCAACAAGACCAAACTTCGCTCAGTCAGGTGATTCAGGATCGCGGCCGTTTCATTCATCTCGACCATGAAAGTGGATTCGCCGCTGCTGATGTTGTCTGAGGCGCCCACGCGAGTGAAAATGCGGTCGAGGATGCCGAGGTCTGCCGATTTGGCGGGCACGAAGGACCCGGCCTGTGCCATCAAAGAGATGAGGGCCGTTTGCCGCAACAGGGCACTTTTGCCTGACATGTTGGGCCCAGTCACCATCAAAATTTGGCGGTTGTCGGGATGCAGTCCCACATCGTTGGCCACGTACGTTTCGCCCACGGGAAGTTGCCGTTCAATCACGGGGTGACGCCCTTCCGTGATGTGCAGGCCTTGCTCCGCGTTCATGCGAGGGCGTGTGTAGCCCAAATCCACGGCCGTCTCGGCATGGCTGGCCAGCATGTCGAGCAATCCGATGGCTCGGGCGTTGGACATCAGCTCTGAAATGTCGGCGACGCAGGCGGCCACAAGCGAGGCAAAGGCTTTTTGCTCGAGGGCCTCCGCTTGTTCTTTGGCAGACAGGATTTGGGTTTCAAGCGTCTTGAGCTCTTCGGTAATGTAGCGCTCCGCTTGGGTCAGCGTCTGCTTCCGAATCCACGCCTCGGGCACTTTGTCCTTGTGTGCATTCCGAACCTCGAGGTAATACCCAAACACGTTGTTGAAGGCAATTTTCAACCCGCTGATGCCTGTGGCTTCTGCTTCGCGGTCACGGATCGCATCGAGCGCTTCTTGGCTGTGGAAGGCCAAGTTTCGCACTTCGTCCAACGGGGCATCGACGCCCTCGGCAATGACTTCCCCCTTGCCAATGCTTGTCGCGGGGTCTTCCACAAGTTCGCGTTGCAAGCGATCCAAGAGCGCACCGCATGGGGAAAGACGCTCCAAAAATGGCAACAGTGCATCTTCGCCGGCCGTCAAGTCGGCGATTTCTTGCACCGCAACCAGGCCGCGTCTGATGTGTCCCAATTCGCGGGGATTGATGCGCCCAGAGCTCGCTTTGGAGGTCAAGCGCTCCAAATCGCCGACAGACTTAAGGATTTGGCGGACGTCGTGCCTCAAACTCAATTCTTCAGTCAACCGATCCACGGCGACATGGCGCATTTCGATGTCCGGTTTGGACGTCAGCGGTGCGACCAAAGCGCGTCGCAAGGCGCGGCCACCCATGGGCGTGCATGTGCGGTCGAGGACTTCCACAAGGCTTGTGCCGTCGGGGTGGTTGGGGTGCAGGATTTCAAGGTTCCTCACCGTGAAGGGATCGAGCCACATGCCCTCTTCGGGGCGCAACCTTCGAATCCCTTGAAGGTGCTCGAGTTGACGGTGATGCGTTGCGTCGAGGTAGTGAAGGATGACGCCTGCCGCAACGGTGGCGTAAGGCGCATCGTCCAACCCAAACCCCTTCAACGACCCCGTGGAGAACTGCCGTTCGATTTGGTCGAGTGCATGGGCTTCGGTGAACACCCAATCGTCGAGTCGTGTCCGCGTCACGTCGTCCCCAAACAACGCACGAACGTCGCCTTCACACTGCCGATTGACGAGCCACTCCTTGGGCTCAAGGCTTCGCAGGATGCGGTCCACCCAGCGCGCGTCACCTTCCGCGACCTGGAATTCGCCGGTGCTCAAATCCAGCAACGCCAACCCCACGGCTTTGGGGGTCCAATGGATGGCTGCGACATAGTGATTGGCCTTGCTTTCAAGCACGTGGTCGTGCATCACCAGTCCAGGAGTCACCAATTCCGTGACGCCTCGCTTCACCAGTCCCTTGGCTTGCTTGGGATCTTCAAGTTGGTCGCACACGGCCACCTTCAATCCCGATTTGACGAGCTTGGGCAAGTAGGTGTCGAGGCTGTGGTGTGGGAATCCAGCCAATTCCACTTCCGAGGCGCTGCCGTTGCCTCGTTTGGTGAGGACGATGTTCAGCACCTTGGCTGCGGCCACCGCATCGGCCCCAAACGTTTCATAAAAGTCGCCCACCCGAAACAGCAACACGGTGTCCGGATGCTTGACCTTGATCCGGTTGTATTGCTTCATCAAAGGGGTCTCTTTGCCAGCCACAGGTGAGGAAATTGGAGGTGTGTTTTCGGGGGAGGACCTCGAATGTAACCCCGGAGTTGGGCTGGAGACGAATTGAGGCGAACCCGTTATTCACAAGGGGTTCACATCGGAGGGGCTCAGTCTTGGGCCGGCGGTCCTGTGACCACTGGATGGCCTTCGGCGATCCACCCGCTGATGCCATTTTCGAGGTTGTACACCTCATGGTGGCCGGCCTTGATGAGCTCTTTCGCGGTCAGTCCGCTCCTTCCGCCTCCGGCACAGTAAACCAGCACAGGTCGGTCGCGTGGAATGGCGTCCATGGCCGCTTGAAAGGCTTGCTCGTCCCCCCAGTAATCCGCATGTGACGCCCCTTCAAGGTGGCCGTCGTTCCATTCCTCAGGAGTCCGCACGTCCAAAAGTAACGCCTCAGGCTTGTCAGCCATCAACGCCAAAAACGTGTCGTTGCTCACGTCTTCCATGATGGCAGCGGTTTCTTGAGCCGAGGATGCGGTCTCAGAAGTGCTCGGAGCTTGGGCGCAAGACAGCATGGTGCATGCCACAGTCAAAGTGAGGAGAGAGGTTTTCATGATCACGACGCTTTGGCGTCTTTGGTCTTCACTGCGACGGGTTCAAACGAGGCATGTTGCGCGTCGATTTGCGCTTGGGCGTACTCGGCTGTGACGACAAGCGTTTGGGCTTCGGTGCCTGGAAGGTCAAACATCGCATTGCGCAAGATGACTTCACAAATCCCCCTCAACCCTCGGGCGCCGAGTTTCCTCTCGATGGCGTGGTCCACCACCAGGTCGAGGGCATCAGCCTCAAAGGAGAGGGTGATGTCGTCCATGGCGAACAGCTTGGTGTATTGGCGGATGAGGGCGTTTTTGGGTTCGGTCAAAATTCGTCTCAAGGCTTCCCTCTTCAAGGGGCGCAATGCCGTCAGCACAGGGAACCTACCGATGAGCTCGGGAATCAACCCAAAGGCCCGCAAGTCCGACGGGTCGACGTACGCCAGGGCTTCGTGTTCTTCGACGACTTGTCCGGCCGTGGCGTAGCCAATGGTGCTTTTGCGCAACCGGCGCGCCACGATTTTTTCCATTCCCGCAAACGCACCTCCACAAATGAACAAGATGTTCCCCGTGTTGACGGTGATGAGTTTTTGCTCCGGATGCTTGCGACCTCCTTGAGGAGGAACTTGGACGTCCGTGCCTTCGAGCAATTTCAACAGCGCCTGCTGCACGCCTTCGCCACTGACGTCTCTCGTGATGGAAGGGTTGTCGCTCTTGCGGGCAATCTTGTCGATTTCATCGATGAACACAATTCCCCGTTCGGCCGCTTGAACGTCGAAATCCGCGGCTTGCAACAGACGAGAAAGCACGCTTTCCACATCTTCACCCACGTAACCGGCCTCGGTCAGCACCGTGGCGTCGGCGATGCAAAACGGCACGTCGAGCATGCGGGCGATGGTCTTGGCCAAGAGGGTTTTTCCCGTGCCCGTCTCGCCGACCAAAATCACGTTGCTCTTGTCCAATTCAACCTCTGAATCGGCGTCGGACGTCTTGTGGGTCAACCGCTTGTAGTGGTTGTACACCGCAACGCTGAGGGTGCGCTTGGCCGCTTCTTGACCAATGACAAAATCGTCGAGGTAAGATTTGATCTCGGACGGCCGCCGCAAGGTGAAGTCCAACGCCGACTGGGCGCCGGATTTTTCCGCGAGCTCTTCGAGCACGATGGCTTCAGCCTGTTCCACACAGCGATTGCAGATGTGGCCAGTGGCACCGGCGATGAGAATGTCTACCTCGTCTTTGCGTCGACCGCAAAACGAGCATTGGATGTCTTTTTCCGACATGGGCGTTCGTTCCGTTGTTGCCCCGTGAAATTAGGAAGAATCAGCTCGGGCGAACCAAGACTTCATCAATCATGCCGTAGGCTTTGGCTTCTTCGGCAATCATCCAGTAATCGCGGTCGCTGT
>JAOIQU010000020.1 GCA_028141885.1 Flavobacteriales bacterium
GGAACCCCCTGGCATGCGCCGTTGCGCAAGCAGCACTGGAAGTGGTCATCGACGAGGAATTGGCGGCAAACGCCAACAAACTCGGCATGAGATTTCGAGAAGCGATGCAGGAACTCGTTGAATCCACCAAGCTTGTGTCCGCCGTTCGCGGAAAAGGACTGTTGAACGCGATTGTCATCAACGACAAGCCAGACAGCAGCACGGCATGGGATTTGTGCGTGGCGCTGAAGGACAACGGATTGCTCGCCAAGCCCACCCACGGCAACATCATTCGCTTCGCCCCTCCCCTTGTCATGACAGCAGCGCAGCTTGAAGACTGCATTGCAATCATCGCCAAGACGGTGCGGGAGTTCGCCAAGGCATAAGCCGCGACCGGACAAGCGAACGTGCCCCGGTTCACATGGTCCGGTGCCCAAGGTTGCGCCCACATGCATCGCGCGCCATGTATTTTCGACTCATGATTCTGAAAAAGCTCCCTTTCCAAAGTTGGGTCTGCGCCACCCTTGGTCTCATTCTTGTGGGTTCTGCCGTTCAGGCGCAGGACAACATGAGAGACGTGGTGGACCAGCAGATGTCGTGGTACATGCTGTTTGGCAACCACCGCCTCACCGACCAGCTCGGGCTGCACACGGAATACCAATTCCGTAGAACGGGCTTGGGTGCCGATTGGCAACAATCGCTTTTGCGCGTCGGGCTTGACTGGCACCGAAACGAGAATTGCATCATCACAGGTGGCTACGGCTGGATTCGCAGTTTCCCCTACGGTGAGCAGCCCATTGACCAAACGTTTGACGAGCATCGCATCTGGCAACAGCTTATCACAAAAGCCCAAACAGGCACCTTGAAATGGCTTCATCGCTACCGCCTCGAACAACGTCTCATGATGAGGGAGTCAGGCAGCACCTGGCAGCATCGTGCCCGCTACTTCGTGCAAGTGACGTGGCCTTTGCCCAACCGACCTGCTTGGTCCATCAGCGCTTACGAGGAGGCATTCATTGGATTGCGTGCCTTGGAACAACCTGTTTCGAATCTGTTGCAACAAAACCGTCTGTCTTTGGCTGTCAATCACAAGCTCAATGGAGGCACGGCCCTCCAATTGGGCTACCTCCAGCAGGTGTTGTGGAAAGGGTCAGGCTTGGCTGCAGAGCGCAATCATGTGTTGCTCGTCGGGGTGCGCCACAACCTCGATTTCCGAGACTGAACTCGGTCGAGACTCACTTCAACCAGCCCTGCTCGCGCATCCAGTCGTCGTTGTACACCTTCGCCGTGTAACGTGAGCCGTGATCGTGGAACAGCACGACGGGCACGTCTGTGGGCTTCAAACGGTCTTTCAATTGACGGAGCCCCTGGAACGCACTGCCGCAACTGTAACCAATGAGTAGGCCTTCTTTTTTGGCCAGTTCACGGGCGGCGTGCGCACCCGCCTCATCGGTGACCTTCTCAAAGTGGTCAATCAAACTGAAATCGACATTGGCAGGCAAAATGTCCTCACCAATGCCTTCGGTGATGTACGAGTAGATTTCGCTTTCGTCGAACTCGCCCGTCTCGTGGTATTTCTTGAACACTGAGCCGTAGGAATCGATGCCCCAAATTTGGATGTCCGGATTCTGTTCCTTCAGATACTTGGCGGTGCCGCTGATTGTGCCACCGGTACCCACGCCAACGATGAAGTGGGTGATTTTGCCTTCCGTTTGCTTCCAAATCTCAGGCCCAGTTGAACGGTAATGCGCCTCCCGGTTGGCGAGGTTGTCGTACTGATTGCACCACACGCTGTTGGGAATTTCGTTGTGCAACTTCTCTGCCACGCTGTAGTAGCTGTCGGGGTGGTCGGGAGCCACGGCGGTAGGACAAACATGCACCTCCGCCCCCATCGCCCTCAGGACATCGACCTTTTCTTTGCTCTGTTTGCAATTGGTGGTGCAAATCAATTTGTAGCCTTTGACGATGCACGCCAGTGCAAGTCCCATGCCCGTGTTTCCGGAAGTGCATTCGATCACGGTGCCCCCTGGCTTGAGCTTTCCACTTGCCTCGGCAGCCTCGATCATGGAAAGCGCCATGCGGTCTTTCACACTGTGACCAGGGTTGAAGTACTCCACTTTGGCCCAAATGGGACAAGGAAATTCTTCGGCGATCGCATTCAATCGAATCATGGGGGTGTCCCCAATGGTCCCGAGGATGTTGTCATGCACGTTCATGCGTCCAAAAGTAGCGTTTCCCATCCTGCGCATCGCTTGCGAAGGCCCTTACCTTTCACGTTGTGAACGTGGAAAGGTTGATCGCCCGGCGCATGGCGCAAAGCAACCGAGCATTGAATGCTCGGCCGGTTGTTCGCATCGCCATTGCGGGAGTCACCCTGGGAGTGGCCTTGATGATTTTGGCTTCTGCGGTCGTTCAGGGCTTCCAGCATGAAGTCAAAAACCTTGTCGTGGGCTTCGACAGCCACGTCCAAATCTCGTCGAGCGATCCAGGCGCGCGGGGCATCCCATGGACCGCAGGCATGCTTGACACGTTGCGTTTCGTTCCAGGTGTCGAACACGTGGCCTTGCGTCACGAGCGCGCTGGCATCCTCGAAACCCCTGACGCCTTGAAAGGAGTCGTCATTCGAGGGTTGGACTCCACCTCAAGGGTGAATCGCATCCAAAACGGCCTTCTACGAGGACGAATGCCATCGCTCTCTTCTTCCACGGACGTCATCATCGGCGAACCGCTGGCAAGAACGTTGAACCTCGATACAGGCGACCGCGTGACGGCCTACACCGTGGTTGGTCCGGACAACATTCGACCCCGCCCCATGCGGATTGTCGGCATCTACGAGACGGGGCTCCTTGAATTTGACCAACGTCACGTTTGGGTTGCCGCGGGCCTGCTTCAAGACGTAGCGGCACGTGGCGCAGAGGGTCAAGTCGTCCTTGAAGCCACCCCTCGGGGAATGCGTGCGGTGGGACAAGCCTTCGGACAGACGGAGCAGGGAAGCAAATGGACAGGACGATGGGACAATTTGCCTGGAGGCGTTTCCTCTTCCGGCAGGCGAAGCCTGTCCATGGCCAGCCAGCCCCTGACAGCCCGTCCCATGTGGATCGTGGGCGAAGGTGCATTGGCGGACACGGTGATCGTGCAGTGGTCCGATTCGTCAGGATGGCACGCCAGGATTTCCAATGGCACCCATCGCAAAGTCGCCGACGGATACGACCTGTGGGCAGGAGGACTGGAAGGGCTCCCAGAACTGCAATCGCGTCTGTTCGAGGCCATCCCATACAACTGGCAAGCCGCTCGGGTCGACCAACAGCATCCTGAAATGTTCAGCTGGCTGGGCATGCTCGACCTCAACGTGGACGTGATAGTCGGATTGATGGTGCTCATCTCCATCATCAACATGACCAGCGCTTTGTTGATCATCATTTTGGAACGCAGACAACAAGTGGGATTGCTCAAAGCCATGGGCATGAACGACGTTGCCATTGTCCAAACCTTCATGTGGCATGCATCACGCATTTTGGGTCAGGGCTTCTTGTGGGGCAATGTGGCTGGCTTGGGGATGACTTGGGTGCAAGCCCAATGGCATGTCGTGCCGCTCAATCCCGAGGCCTATTACCTCGATGCCGTTCCCATTCTCGTTGATTTCCCTGCCATCCTTTCCATGGAATTGCTGGCCTTCGTCTTATGCGTCTTTGCGATGATTTTGCCCTCACTCTGGACCACCCGAATTCAACCAGCGATCACGTTAAGAATGCAATGACCATGTCCAAGAAACAATGGAGTTTTTCGGCTCAAATCGAGCGTTTCGAAGGCGAAGGGGAGGTGCATTTTCTGGCCATCCCCAACGACCTGATTGGCGACATCAAAAGCGAGGGAAAGAAGCGATATGTGATCACCGTCAACGATGCGATCTCGTGGCATTGCGGGCTTTTGGGTACAGGCGACGGTCGGTGGTTTGTGATGGTGGCCAAAGACAAGTTGAAACAAGCCCAAACCACATTCGGTGGATGGGTGCACGTGGAATTCGAGGTGGATGACAGCAAGTATGGCATGCCCGTCCCCCCCGATTTGCAAGACATGTTTGACGACGACCCCGAGTTCCTCGAGCGCTTTGACGCCTTGCTGCCGGGCAAGAGGCGAAACGCGTTGCATCAGATTGCCTCCGCCAAAACCGACGCCACCATTGCCAAACGCATCCTCAAGTTGATGAACGAACTCGGTCTGATGTGGGCAGCTGCCATGCTCCTCTCCGTTTCCATGTCGGCTTGTGGTCAGCAAGTCGGCGACGCTCGACAAGACGTGCGTTTGGGAAACGCGCAAACAGAAGCCTATCTGCCCATGCTCCTAGACCAGCACGTGGCGGTCGTTGGCAATCACACGAGTGTGATCGACGGCGTTCATCTTGTGGACACGCTGCTTTCTAGAGGGGTGAACGTGATGCATGTCTTTGCTCCTGAGCATGGGTTTCGTGGAGAGGCTGCCAACGGGGCTGACGTCCAAGATGGCATTGACGCTGCAACGGGGTTGAACGTGCATTCGCTGCATGGCAAGCACAAAAAACCACAGCCCGAGCACCTGGCGGGCATCGATGTGGTGGTCTTCGACATCCAGGATGTCGGAGCCCGATTCTACACCTTCATCAGTTCCATGATGCTCGTCATGGAGGCATGTGCTGAGCATGGCGTCCAAATGGTCATTTTGGACCGTCCCAATCCACACGGGCACCACATGCAGGGCCCCATGCTCGAGCCGGAATTCCAGTCCTTTGTAGGGTTCGTTCCGGTGCCCATGATCCATGGCCTCACCCTAGGCGAGGCGGCGTTGATGGCCTGTGGAGAAGGATGGATTGATCTGCCTGAGTCGTGGCGCCCTGTGGTCATTCCCTGCCAACATTGGTCTCACGGAGACGATGTGACGCTGGGCATCCGGCCCAGCCCCAACCTGCCCTCAACCACGGCCATTGACCTTTACCCCAGTCTTTGTTTGTTCGAACCGACGGTCGTCAGCGTCGGCCGGGGGACCGACGCGCCATTTGAGCAGCTCGGACATCCAGAGATTTCCTTGGGCAACAACGTGTTCACGCCACGTCCCATACCTGGTGCAGCCCCGCATCCCAAACACGAAGGAGCCCTGTGTCAAGGACAGAAATTGACTTCATTGGCACGCACATGGCGAGACGATGCCGGCGCGCGCGGAGCTCATGCAGTCCCAGGCTTCTCGCTCGAACCGTTGTGGGCTTGGGCTGAGGTGTGGCGCCAAGCGCACGAAGGTTCATTGGACGGGTTCATCACGTCCCCTTCTTTTTTTGACAAACTCGCCGGCACGGACGCCATCAGATTGAGCCTTGAAACTGACGGACCCCTGGCCCCGCTTGAACAAGAATGGCGCCAGGCACATCGCGCATTTTTCACGTCGGCTCAGCCCTACTTTTTGTACCCATGGAATGGGGGTTGGCCTGCTGAAATCACCAAAGAGTAAGCCTTGCGATTCGTACCTTTCCAGTCAAATCCACCCTCATGACCCCTTTCATCAGGAAACCTGCCTTGTCTGCATTCATCGTCACCTTGATTGCCCTGTCCGGATGCACCAAATACGCCAACCGCGATGACGGGCGCTACCGCTGTGAATGTGGGAACCTGGATTGGAACGGTCGTGACCTTGAGCTTCGCATGGCGGAAGTGGTGGCCATCGATTCGGTCACGTTTGCCTACCACGTCATCGCAGACTTGCGAACGCAAACCCAAATCGACGCAGGAAATCCCGCCAAGGACATCGTCTTTGACCTTGTTTTGGGATTCGATGACGAGGAAGAACTGACTTTGGAATCAGGGGATGCATCCTTCACCATCCAGGAACTTCAAGCCCCAGCGTCCAGCACCGATTGGTTCATGGAACGGGCGGTGGTTGATGTGGACATCACCGAAACGAACCACGTGTTCGAATTGCGCGAACTGACGACGTCACGAAATGGATTGACAGTGAACGCCAGCGGCGAGTTCATTTTCGACCTCGACGACTGACGTTTCGACGGGGTTCGGAACGCATCGGCCCCATGACCTCCGTTTCTGTGACGACGTAGACCTCTGTTCCGCGCTTCGGCTCGATGAGGTGCGTTCCCGTGAACGCCCCAAACGCAGGCAACATCAGCCTCAACCCAGCCTCACAACCGGTGGACGTTTGGACAAAACAAGGCACGGTCACAGCCTGACGTCCTCCACCCCGCATGCGCACGGCTGGGTGCACGTGGCCACACAGGTGAACGGCGGTTCCTTTGGGGATCCAATTGTCCGGTTCATGGGTCAACACCACCGCAGAATCTTCCCACATGTCGACCACAGTCAATCCCATGGAGGCATACGTATCGTCGTGGGCGCGATCGTGGTTGCCTCGCACCAAAATCGCTTCCTTCAACCCCGCCTCTTTCTCTTGAGCCAACCACGTTTCGAACATGGGCCAGGCCCGATTTGGGACGCTGTGGAACAAGTCTCCCAACATCAGCAATGTTTCTGGTCTGTGGGTGCGAAGTAGGTCGGTCAGAACGCCAAGGGTTTGCAAGTCCACCGTCGGAGGCACGGGCAGTCCCTTGGACCGAAAGTGCTCTGCTTTGGCCAAATGCAAGTCCGACACAATGAGCATGGACTGGGCCGGCCACATGATGGCTTTCTGCGGCAGCAGCCACATTTCCCTGTCGTTGGACAGCCACGACTTCCCCCCTGAAGTTTGCATGCACCAAAATTGCGGCAATTCATGCCTCACACCGCATGTTCAAAGCCTCCAGCCTTCCTGAATTGTGTATTTTCGCGTTCGGCCCAACGCAGCCGAAGACGATCAATCACACCCAGACGATGAGCAAGTACCAAACGTACCTCCAAGAAATTGAAGACCGTAAAGGCCAAGGATTGCATCCAAAGCCCATTGACGACGCTGCACTTCTCAATGAAATCATCGACCAAATCAAGGATGCAGCCCACCCTGAGCGCGACGCTTCTTTGAATTTCTTCATCTACAATGTTCTTCCAGGCACCACCAGTGCCGCCGGTGTCAAAGCCGCATTTTTGAAAGACATCATCACGGGTGCAGCAACTGTGCCGGAAGTGGATCGGGCGTCGGCGTTTGAGCAATTGTCACACATGAAGGGAGGCCCTTCCATTGAGGTGTTGCTCGACCTGGCGTTGGGCAGCGATGCCAACATTGCAGAGGAGGCGGCGGCTGTGCTCAAGACCCAAGTCTTCTTGTACGAAGCTGACACGGACCGCTTGGCGAAAGCTCACAAAGCAGGCAACGCCATCGCGACCGACATCATCACGAGTTACGCCAAAGCTGAATTCTTCACCCAACTACCTGAAGTGGACGAATCGATTGATGTGGTGACCTACGTTGCAGGCATTGGGGACATTTCCACCGATTTGCTCTCACCTGGCAGCGACGCACACTCTCGATCAGACCGTGAACTTCATGGAAAGTCGATGTTCGAACACGACACCTTGCGTCAAAACGAGCTGCTCGAATTGCAAAAGCAGCACCCCGACAAGCGCGTGATGCTTGTCGCTGAGAAAGGCACAATGGGTGTGGGCTCCTCACGCATGTCAGGCGTGAACAATGTGGCACTCTGGATCGGCAAACAAGCGAGCCAATACGTTCCTTTCATCAACATCGCCCCAGTCGTGGCGGGCACCAACGGCATCTCCCCCATCTTCTTGACGACAGTGGGCGTCACAGGTGGCATCGGCGTCGACCTGAAGAATTGGGTCAAAAAGGTGGACAGCGAAGGCAACGTGGTGCTCGACAAAGACGGAGAGCCTGAATTGGAACAGGTCTTCTCTGTCGACACGGGAAGTGTGTTCACCATCAACACCAAGACCAAAAAGCTCTGTCAAGGTGACGAGGAACTGATCGACATCAGCGCTTCGTTGACGCCGCAGAAAATGGAATTCATGCGGGCCGGCGGTTCGTACGCCATTGTGTTTGGCAAGAAGCTTCAAACCTTCGCCGCCAAAACCTTGGGCATCGAGGTGCCTCTCGTTTTTGCACCTTCCAAGGAAGTTAGCCATGAAGGTCAGGGGCTGACGGCCGTGGAGAAGATCTTCAACAAGAATGCCGTGGGAACATCAGGCAACGTTTTGCACGCGGGGTCCTATGTGCGCGTAGAAGTGAACATCGTGGGCTCCCAAGACACCACTGGATTGATGACGTCTCAGGAGCTCGAAATGATGGCTGCGACGACCATTTCGCCCATTGTTGACGGCGCCTACCAATCTGGCTGTCATACGGCCTCGGTTTGGGACTTGAAAGCCCAAGAGAACATTCCGCGTCTCATGACGTTCATGAACGACTTCGGCCTCATCACTGGGCGAGACCCGAAGGGCGAATACCACGCCATGACCGACGTGATCCACAAAGTGCTGAACGACTTGACAGTCGACGATTGGGCCATCATCATAGGCGGTGATTCCCACACCCGCATGTCCAAAGGCGTGGCCTTTGGCGCGGACTCCGGGACTGTCGCGTTGGCGCTCGCCACGGGGGAAGCGTCCATGCCCATCCCAGAGTCGGTCAAAGTCACCTTTAAAGGTCAAATGCAGCCTCACATGGACTTCCGCGACGTCGTCCACGCCACCCAAGCCCAGATGCTTCAGCACTTTGGGGGTGAAAACGTCTTCCAAGGCCGCATTATTGAGGTGCACATCGGTACCCTCCCTGCCGACCAGGCATTCACCTTCACCGATTGGACGGCAGAAATGAAGGCGAAAGGGTCGATCTGCATCTCAGAACCTGACACGCTGATTGAATCGCTCAACATCGCGAAGGGACGGATTCAGATCATGATCGACAAGGGTATGGACAACGAGAAAGGCGTCCTTCAAGGCCTCATCGATCGGGCGAACAAGCGCATTGCGGAAATCGAGTCAGGCGAAAAGCCCCCATTGACTCCCGACGAGAACGCCCAATACTACGCCTCGTTTGAAGTGGACCTCGACATCATCAATCAACCGATGATTGCCGACCCTGACGTGCACAACGAAGATGTGTCCAAGCGCTACACCCACGACACCATTCGTCCGTTGAGTTACTACGGCGGCGGCAAACACGTCGACTTGGGCTTCGTCGGGTCATGCATGGTCCACAAAGGCGACCTCAAAATCGTAGCCCAAATGCTGCGCAACCTCGAGAAACAGCAAGGCGACGTGTCGTTCCAGGCGCCGCTCGTGGTGACCGCTCCGACGTACAACATCATCGACGAGCTCAAGGCCGAGGGCGATTGGGACGTGTTGCAGAAATATTCGGGCTTCGAGTTTGACGACGACGCACCCAAAACAACGGCACGCACGGAGTACGAAAACATGATGTACCTCGAGCGTCCCGGCTGCAACCTCTGCATGGGCAACCAAGAGAAAGCCGCGAAGGGCGACACCGTCATGGCAACCTCTACGCGTCTGTTCCAAGGCCGCGTCGTGAAAGACAGCGAACGCAAGAAAGGCGAGTCCCTGTTGGCGTCAACGCCGGTGGTTGTGCTCTCGGCCATCCTTGGACGAACGCCCAACCTCGACGAATACATCGGTGCCGTGGAAGGAATTCCATTGACCAAATTCGCCCCGCCCCTCAAGAAAATGAGTTCCAACGCCGGACCTGGACACCTCCTCTCCTACTGAGGTCCGCGTCCAAACTGAGATACCTTTGAGCCATGGCATCCCCAAAGACGTTGTGGCGTGACATGGTGTTGGTTGCCCTTCGGTCCATTCGTGGCCAGGCACTGCGCACGACGTTGACCGTGGGCATCATTGGGATAGGCATCATGGCCTTGATCGCCATGGTGACCGCAACAGAATCGTTGAAGGCGAACGTGCGCCAAGAATTCTCATCGCTCGGCACCCAAAGTTTCTCTATTGATCAAATGCGAAGCGGCGGCATGTTCAACGGCCGTCGGACGACACCAAGTGCGCCGATCGACTATCGCGAGGCGATGCGTTTCAAGCGCGAAGCCCAGGGCGCGTTCGACGTGTCCGTCTCCGTGTTCGGCACGGGCATGGCAAGCGTGACCCGAGGCAACAAACGAACCGACCCCAACGTAACTGTTCAGGGTGTGGATGAACTATACTTGCCCGTAAGTGGACTCGCCATTGCCCAAGGCAGAAATTTCACTGCAGCAGACATCGAGAATGGAGCCACCGTGGTGCTCATGGGGACCTCTGTTGCCCAACGGGTCTTCGAATCATGGGAAGATCCTGTGGGTCAGCACGTGCTCGTCGGCGCACAGCGCTACGTGGTGGCGGGCGTCTTGGAAGCAAGGGGGACGACGTTTGGCATGTCGCAAGACAATCAAATCCTCATGCCCCTGCTCGGCGTTCGCAGGCAATTCTCCGACGAAGGAAGAAGCTACAATTTGACGTGCACTGTGGATCGCACAGAAGACTTGCCCGATGCCGTGGAGATGGCAACGGGTCTGATGCGCATGGTCCGCAGCGACGCCCCGGGCGATCCCAACACGTTCAGAATCCGTCAGAGCAACCAACTCGTTGACACCCTTTTGGAAGCCACTGACGGCATCACCCTCGCCGCGGTCTTCATTGGGCTCATCACGTTGCTGGGGGCAGGCATCGGCTTGATGAACATCATGCTCGTGTCGGTCAGCGAACGAACGAGGGAAATTGGAACGCGAAAGAGTCTCGGTGCTTCGAGCCGGGCGATTCGAACCCAATTTTTGATTGAAGTGCTCGTGATTGGCCAAATCGGTGGGCTCGTCGGCGTTCTCATGGGCTTGGGTGCTGGCAACGCGATTGCCATCTATTTTGAAACGCCCTTTGTCGTGCCTTGGGGCTGGGTGACGGTCGGGGTCGTCTTGTGCTTGCTTACAAGCCTGGCCTCGGGATATTATCCTGCCAGGCTCGCAGCCAAACTAGACCCCATTGTCGCCCTCGGCCGTGAATGAGCTCGAGCTTCGCCCACTCCGCGACGAGCACATTGAAGACTCCTTGATCCTGTGTCGGGAAAGCATGATGCACGCCTCGCACTACAGCCGCGAACAACGGGAAGCTTGGGCGGCGTTTGACGACAGAGATTGGGGCGTCCGATTGACCCAACAACATTCTTGGGGAGCCTTTGGGGCGGGTGATGCACTGCGCGGCGTGGCCAGTTGGCGCACCGGCGATTGAAATGAGGCGTGGCTGGATCTCTTGTACGTGACACCAGAGCATCAACAGCAGGGAGTAGGAGGCGCCATCCTTGATCGCATCGAAGAGGATGCGAGGACACTGGGATCCCACAAAATTGAGACCCAAGCCAGCTTGCACCTGCAAACGTTGCTGAGCAATCGGGGATACATCACGTTGGAAACGCGCCTTCCCGTGGTGCGCGGAATGACTTTGCCTTGCGCGTGGATGCAGAAGGTCCTTCGATGAAGTGGTTTCGTCGGCTCGGTTTTCCGACATTTGCGGCCGCATGTCCAAGATTCTTTACACCCTTACGGACGAGGCTCCGGCCTTGGCAACCTACAGTTTCCTTCCCATCGTTGAGGCCTTTGCGTCGAAAGCAGGCGTGGCGGTGGAAACGCGTGATATCTCCCTTAGCGGCCGCATCCTTGCGGCCATGGCTGAGGTGTTGCCCCAAGACCAAACCACCCACGACGCCCTGGCCGAGTTGGGTGCGTTGGCCAAAACACCAGAGGCCAACATTGTCAAGCTTCCCAACATCAGTGCTTCCATTCCCCAATTGAAGGCGGCGATTGCCGAATTGAAGGAGCAGGGCTTTGACTTGCCGGACTACCCCGACGATCCGAGCAACGATGTGGAACGTGACATCAAGGCGAAATACGACAAAGTGAAAGGCTCTGCCGTGAACCCAGTTTTGCGCGAAGGCAACAGCGACCGCCGCGCGCCCAAGGCCGTCAAAACGTACGCACAGAAGCACCCACATCGCATGGGCGCTTGGACCGCTGAAAGCCTTGCGCGGGTTGCGAGCATGCCCGCAGGAGACTTTTATGGGTCCGAGCAGAGCGTCACCATGGCCTCGGCCACGACCGTGGACATCGTTCATGTGGACGCGGCCGGCGGACGCACGGTGCTGAAGGAGGGCCTCGCATTGCAGGCCGGTGAAATTGTGGATTGTGCCGCGCTGTCCATGGCCAAGCTCGAGTCGTTCCTCTCTGAGGAAATCGACAAGGTCAAGGCAGAAGGGGCCTTGTTCTCTTTGCACTTGAAAGCCACCATGATGAAGGTGTCCGACCCCATTTTGTTTGGGGCGGCTGTCCGGGCGTTCTTCAAGCCCGTCCTCGACAAGCACAGCGCAGCCATCGAGGCTGCGGGCGTGGACTTCAACAACGGCCTCGGCGACCTCATGGGCAAACTGCCTGAGATGAGCGCCCAAGACCAGGAGGCCATCGAAGCTTCTCTTGCGGAAACCTTGGCGGCGCGACCAAGTTTGGCCATGGTCAATTCGGACAAAGGCATCACCAACCTGCATGTCCCGTCGGATGTGATCATCGACGCTTCCATGCCGGCCATGATTCGCGAAGGCGGCAAGATGTGGAATGCTGAGGGCCAAACCCAAGATGCCGTGGCCGTCATTCCAGACCGCTCTTACGCGGGCGTGTATCAAGCCGCGATTGACTTTTGCAAAACGCACGGTGCGCTTGATCCGGCGACCATGGGCAGCGTGCCCAACGTGGGGCTGATGGCGCAAAAGGCGGAAGAGTACGGGTCACACGACAAGACGTTCCAAATGGCCTCAGCCGGTCGCGTGGACGTGATCGACGCCTCCGGAGAAGTCGTCATGAGCCAGAAGTTGGGCGCCGGTGATTTGTTCCGGATGTGTCAAGTCAAGGACGCCCCGATTCAGGACTGGGTGAAGCTTGCCGTGAACCGCGCACGCGCCACGGGAGACCCTGCCGTGTTTTGGCTCGATGCCAATCGCGCCCATGACGCAGAATTGATTGCCAAAGTGAACGCCTACTTGCCCAACCACGACACGGACGGCCTGGAGCTTCACGTCATGGCGCCTGCCGAAGCCACCACGTTCTCATTGAATCGAATCGTCAAAGGGCTCAACACCATTTCGGTGACGGGCAATGTGCTTCGCGACTACCTCACCGACCTCTTCCCCATTTTGGAAGTGGGCACCTCGGCCAAAATGCTCAGCATCGTTCCCCTGATGAACGGGGGTGGCTTGTTTGAGACTGGCGCGGGTGGTTCTGCGCCCAAACACGTGCAACAATTGGTGGCCGAGAACTACCTCCGCTGGGACAGCCTGGGAGAATTCATGGCCTTGGTGCCGAGCCTTGAGCACATCGCATCGAGCACAGACAATGCGAATGCACAGGTGCTCGCTGACGCACTCGACCAGGCGACCACTCGGTTCCTCGACGAAGACAAGGGTCCGACCCGGCGCTTGGGCGGCATCGACAACCGCGGTTCGCATTTCTACCTGGCGATGTTCTGGGCAGAAGCGTTGGCGGCCCAAACTGCGTCACCGGAATTGTCTGCTTCTGCAGTTGACTTTGCGAGGGCCCTTCGCAATCAGGAAGAGCGCATTGTGGAAGAGTTGATTACGGTGCAAGGTGCACCCGTGGACCTCGGCGGGTACTATCGTCCCGATCCGGAACAATGTCGCAAGGTCATGCGGCCGTCCAGCGCGTTCAACGCGGCTCTGGCTGATTGGCGCTGAGCATTGCCCCCATCCGGGCACGTTCTTTGGCGACAAAATCTCGAAGGAGCGTCCCCTGACCGGGGCTTCCCTTCCACGCTCGAACGGCAGCCAGCAGGGCCATCCAGTCGGCCTCGTCTCTGGCAGCCACGGGTGCATGCTTGTCATTGCCCGAGAATTCCTCTTCCGTCAAGGTCATGAAGGACCGCATGTAGTCAAGTTGGATGTTCGACATGAGGTGGCCCAACTGCGCAACGCTGTCTGGGTCGAGTGTCGACGCCATGGCATTTCGGCAGCGTCGTAGGTTTTCGACGTGGCCAACAATGACAGACTCCAATTCCGACTCGGGTGAGACCAAATCTGGGATGCCAATGGGGCTGCCCAATGCGGGGACACCCAGGCTTTGTGCCACGTCGCTCAATTGCACGCATTTGTCCACCCTGCTTTCCGCAAGACGAGGGACGATCGCCGCGCGCAAGAAATGATCGCGCACCTTGAACACGGCTTGGTCCAACGCATCCGTCACGTCATCGAGAGAAGCCGACTCGTCGAGTCCAAGAAGCGTGAATGCTTTAGAGCGTTCCATTCACACAAGTTACGTGACATCCACGAGACGTGATGTGGCGAATTCTGCCTCTCCAACTTATTTTCGTGGAAATGAAACACACCATGATTTGGACCCTTTGCACAGCAGCAGCGTTGTCGATGGGCTGCGGAAACGCCGATGCTCCGGCATCCACCAAAACGGCCAACGACAAGGCGGCCACCGCCAGTGAGAACACAACTCCAGCTGCAGGACAACCTGACGTGACGGTGTCTGCAAAATGGAAGTCGGGGGTGAGCGAAGCCAACGATGGAGACAAGGTTGGCAAGGTCCGCCTTCACGGCTCGATGCCAGCCGGCAACGGCACCGTGCTTTACTTGTACGAGACTGAAGGACGGAACCTCACACTGATGGACAGCACCAAGGTCATGAACCAAGCGTTCGATTTTGGGCAAGTGGAGGTGCACCGAGGCTTTTACCAATTGGCAGGAACCAACGCGAAAAACAATTGTCAGTTCGTGATGAACCCTGACGAGTCTGATTTGAACCTCGTGTTTCGTTCAAAGATGATGACGAGCGGCAAGTCGGCGCCGGCCAGTGCAGAAAACCGCACCTGGTTCACCTACGAGAACTTCAGCCGCGCCAACAACAACCAAATCCGAGGCCTTCGCAAGCAGCTCAAGGACAGCCCGTTCCGCGCGCAAGTCGAGAAGCAAATTGCCGACAAGGAAATGGAACTGGTGGCCAAGCAGCACGAATTGATGGCGGCCAACCCCGACACGTACATTGCCAAGTTCCTGGGCTGGAAAAATCCCAAGTACCCAGGATCGCAAGGCAACTTCTTCGACGACATCGACCCCATGGACAACAGCTTGGTGCGCAGCATGGCCATCAGCGACCGCATCCAAGGGTTCATGGTGGCGTACAGCAAGGGATCTGATCCAGGATTTTTGGCATGCATCGACATGGTCAAAGCGCATTTTGAACCCAACCCTGTGACGTTGGAAAGCGCCCTTTACTCCATGCTCGAAGGCTTCTACAACACAGGCAAAGAGCACATCTGCCAGTACATCCTTGACAATTACATCTACGATGAAGATTGTGGCGCCGATTTGAGTGACGTCATCCGACAGCGTGCCCAAGGCATCATCAACCTTCAAGTGGGCAAAACGCCACCCAACTTCACCATGGACAAGTGGGACGGTGGATCGCTGAATCTCATGGAGACGGCGAAGGCCAACAAGTACACGCTGGTCATGTTTTGGGCTTCTTGGTGCCACAAATGCGAACAGGAAATCCCGGTGCTCATTCCCGTATATGCCAAATACGAAGGCCGCGGTTTTGAAGCCATTGGCGTCAGCCTCGACCAGGCCCGCAGCACGTGGGTGGGGGTCATCGAAGGGCGAGGAATGCAATACCCCAACGTCAGCCAGTTGCAAGGTTGGGACTCCCCCATTGTCAAAGACTACAAGATCACTTCGACGCCCACGTACTTCCTGCTGGACAGCGAAGGCAAGATTGTGTTGAAGCCCAAGCGTATTTACGAAGTGGATGCGTTCTTGGCGAAGAATCTGTGAGCTGAACCGACCATCTTTGGATGGACGACAATCCAAAAAGGAGGGGCATGGCCCCTCCTTTTTGCTTCCTCATGCTGCACCAATCAGGAAACCTGTTCCGCTTTCCACTCTTGATAGGTGCTGAGCACCATGCCGTCCACGAGTCCCACTTTGGGCACCACCATGTGTGAGGCACCCGCCATGGTCATGATTTCCAGATACATGTTGGCTGCCGGCACAATTACGTCTGCACGATCGGGCTTCAAGTGATACGTCCTGCGACGCTCCTCCACGGTCAGTTTGGCCAAGTCATTCGCCACCTGGGCCAACTTGGACATGGGGATGGCTTCGTCCCGAGGAGTCAACGCCAGCCGTTGCAACCGGTTGGCATTGCCTCCCGTGCCAATGGCGTAAAGTGGCCTTTCGGCGTCCTGCAAATCCGAAACGTAGGCCTGCACCGCTGTCCATTCTCCATCAGGCAGACGGCCTGCCAACTCCCGTACCGTTCCGATCTGAAAGCTCTTGCTTTTGATTCGCTTGCCGTCCCTGATCAGGGTCAACTCCGTGCTCCCTCCCCCCACATCGATGTAGAGGTAGTCCTTCGAGTTGTCCATCATCGCAAGCGCGAAATTCCCAAAAATCAATTCCGCCTCGCGATCTCCACTGATGGGCTCAATGGCAATGTTGGCTGCCTTCTTGACCTTTTTGATGACCGCCTTCACATTTGTGGCCTCGCGCATCGCGGAGGTGGCGTAAGCATGAAACCACTCCACCCCGTGCACATCCATGAGGTACCAGAAGGCCTTCATGGTTTTGACCAAATGCTTGATTTTCCCCGCGGAAATGGCACCGTCGCTGAACACGTCCGCACCCAATCGAACCGGAACCCGGTAAAAGCTCAGCTTGTCGATGGACAGCCGACCTTCCTCTGACTCCTCCACCCTTGCGATCAACAACCTGACGGCGTTCGATCCGATGTCAATGGCCCCAAATTTCACTTCACTCTGCCTTTGAGTTCAAGGTACAAGTCCTGTTGGGCTTGCACAAGAGTCTCGGCATCGGTGGGTTTGACCCATTCGTTGTTTCCATCGGGCAACAACCTTCGCGCGTGGGTGTTGTCGCACCACATGCGTTCGAAATGTTCGCCCAAATCGCGCGCAATCTCGGCATCCAACACAGGCGCGGTCACCTCCACACGACGGTCCAAGTTGCGCGTCATCCAATCCGCACTGCTGATGGTTGTCAGGATCTTGCCTCCATTGCAGAAACGCATGAAACGGGAGTGTTCAAGGTAACGTCCCACAATGGACCGAACCTCAATGTTGTCACTCATCCCTGGCACGCCCGCCTTCAAGGCACAAATGCCTCGGACCACCATCCTCACCTTCACACCGGCCTGACTCGCCTGGTAGAGCTTGTCAATCATTCCGGCATCCACAATGTTGTTGAGCTTGAGGTCCATCCAAGCTTCCTCCCCCTTTTCAGCTCGGGCAATTTCGTCGTCAATGAGCTTGGTGAAGCGCCGACGTGTGGAGAACGGACTGACAAACAGGTTCCGGTACACCTTCCGTTCAAAGCTGTTCTCAAAAAAGTCGAAAAGCTTGGACAACTCCCCTGTGATTTTGGGGTTGGCTGTGAAGAGACTGAGATCCTCATAGACGCCCGCATTTCGTTCGTGGAAATTGCCCGTGCCAATGTGGCCAAACCGCCTCACTTTGCCCTGCTTACGTCGGGTGACGAGAATGATTTTGCAATGGACCTTCAGGTTGGGAATGCCAATGCGCACGATGGCTCCCGCCTCTTGCAACATGTTGGCCACCTTCAAATTTTGTTTCTCGTCGAATCGCGCCGCGAGCTCAACAATCACCTCCACCCTTTTGCCGTTGCGTGCGGCATTCATCAGGGCGTTGATGACCTGGCTGTTCTTGGCGACGCGATACAAGTTGATTTGGATCGTCGTAACATGTGAGTCAATAGCCGCCTCGCGCAAAAAGTCCACCACATGGACAAACTTGTGATAGGGACAATGCACCAACACATCTCCCTCGGCGATGGCACTCATGACACTTGACGCGTTGCGGAGTCTGGGATGGGTCATGGGCGGTTGTGCCGGGTAGACGAGGTCTGTGCGACCAAAATCTGGGAACCCCATCAAATCTCTTCGGTTGTGATAACGGTCCCCAGCCACCACACTCGCCGCAGAGGGCACCTTCATCTTCTTCAGCAAACCCGCCAGCATGTCTTCTGGCATGTCTCGGTCGTGAATGAGGCGCACGTATTCCCCCTGCTTGCGTTTTTTCAAGCCGCGCTCCACGCGATTCATCATGGATCGTGACACGTCGTCGTCCATGTCCAAATCCGCATCCCGCGTGGCCTTCAAGGCAAACGCCTCCACGGATTCGGCTTCGAACAGCCGGAAGATTTTGGGGAGGGCATGCCGGATGACATCTTCCAAAAACATGACGCGTTGCGCACCCTTCCGTTCTGGCAGGGTCAGGAAGCGGTCCAAGTGACGAGGAATGTGGATGATGGCCAACTTCTCCTTCTGCGTTTCAAAGGTCAACCGCACTGAGAGGTACCCATCTCCGTCGACGAGCTGGGGCATTTTGACCTTGCGTCCGAGCATGACCGGCACCAATTCAGGACGGACCGATCGTCGAAAGTACGCGGACACAAACTCCGCATCGGCCTCGTCAAGTTCGTCCTCGCGCACAAAGCGGATGTTCTCGCGCTCCAGCGCCGCAATGACCTTGTGGAAGGTTTGGTCGTATTGTCGGCGCAAGCCTTCGATGCGTGAGACGACCTGGGACAGCGTTTCGTCGTAGGCGAAACCGAGGGTGGTCTTGGCTTTTTTATCCACCATCAAGACACGCTGCAGGTTGGCCACGCGAACGCGGTAGAACTCATCGAGGTTGTTGGAGAAAATGCCCAAAAACCGCACCCGCTCAATCAACGGCGTACGGGCAACCTGCGCCTCCTGCAGCACGCGCTCGTTGAAGGACAACCAGCTCAACTCGCGGTTGATGAAGTGCCGTTCTGCGGGGGCTTTTCTCATGGGACAAAGATGGACTTGAATGCGGCAACCCTGGGGCGGAAAGACGTGGAACAATTGTTACCATTTCTTGAGGCCCAAAAAAGAACCCCACCACGCCGCGCCTGTTATCTTTGACACTGCAAAACAACACAATCCTCATACCATGTCTGTACTTGTCGGCCGCAAAGCCCCTTATTTCAGTGAAGCCGCCGTTGTCAATGGCAGCGACATTGTCGAAGATTTTTCATTGGACCAATACCTCGGGAACAAATACGTCATTTTGTTCTTCTATCCCCGTGACTTTACCTACGTATGCCCCACAGAGATCCATGCTTTTCAAGAAAAGCTGGGAGATTTTGACGCGCGCAACTGTGCTGTGGTAGGTGTCTCTACCGATACTCCGGAATCTCACCGCGCCTACCTCAGCATGCCCAAGAAGGAAGGTGGGCTTCAAGGAGTCACTTACCCTTTGGTCGCCGACTTGAACAAAACCATTTCAACCAATTACGACGTACTCGCCGGGGATTATGATTATGACGAAGAGGGAAATTTGGTCGCCCACGGAAACCTCGTCGCATATCGCGGGCTCTTCCTGATTGACAAAGAGGGCATCGTGCGTCACCAACTCGTGAACTTCTTCCCCATCGGCCGCAATGTGGACGAAGCGATTCGCGTGCTCGATGCGTGGATCCACAACGAAACGCACGGCGAAGTTTGCCCTGCGAACTGGGAGAAAGGCAAGGATGCCATGGCCGAAACGACTGACGGTGTGGCTGCCTACCTCGCAAGTCACTAAGGCGCAAGGCCCACAACAAACAAAAAGCCCCGATGCTCAGTGCGTCGGGGCTTTTTTGTGGCTCCATTCAGGAACCGTCGTCGGAAAGAATCACACGCGGCCTTTGCGACGGCGCACTTGGTGAACCACCTCTCCGTTGGGCGCAATGTATTGCTCTTGAGAGGCATCGAAATGCGACTCAATGGCTTGAGCCGACCACTCAGGACGCGCTTGAATCAAACAAGCCACATCGTCACAGGCTACGGCGGGCTGACCTTTCTCATCGAGAATCACGTAGATGTCTCCCACCAAGCGCTCGTTCATGCGCTCGTCATGAGACACTGGCGGGTTGTACACAGCGTCACGGGTCTGACGCAATTCATTCATTGTGCGAGATTTGATCATCTTAACTGAGGGTTGTCATGGGTGGGTAGCGTTGAACCCGGACATGCAATATACACGTTTCCAGCAACTTACGCGTGTACTTTGGACACGGTTTCCGGACCAAAGGCCGCGTTCAACAACGCCAAGAACCCTTTTGAAGGCATAGACGACAAACCGAGGCGCACCAAGCCCTGGGCGTGGTGCAGGTGCAATTCGCGTTGCCCTTGCGTCGTTTGGATGTACCACTGCGTCTCTGCCGAAGCGCAAGGCAGGCCATAGACTTCCAAGCGGACCCGGAAGTACAAGATGGCGCCGGCTTGGGTGCGTTGAAGGTTGGCCCACTTCACGTCGCTCGTCTCCTCAATCATGTCCGACACAGGCCCCGGTCCCTCCAGCAAACGCATGCGTGGGCTGCCGGCACGCTTCCACCATGGGAGGGGTTTGCCAGAAATGGCGTAGACCTCCTGCCAGCGATCGGGGTCAGCGTACGTCAAGTTCCAAAGCATCGGTGCTCCAGAGGGTTTGGTATTTGCCATCGCCGTCGTACATCTCCGCTTGTCGCTGGGTGTTGAATTTGCGGTTGGGACGTGGGTCGTTGCCCACTCCTGCCACGTAGATCCAATTGCCTGCATTGCTTGCAGGGTCGTAGTCCAGCAGGCAGTGCTCAAACCACGAGGCGCCCATGCGCCAGTCGATGCCGAGGTCGTGAACGAGGTAGGACGCCACGTTCTGTCGGCCACGGTTGCTCATGAATCCGGTACGCGCAAGTTCCCGCATGTTCGCGTTCACAAAAGCGTCCTTCGTCCTTCCCTCCTTCCAGGCTTCAAAGGCCGGTTTTTGCGTCCCACGATTGGCGCTTTCTGGTTTGAGGGCCTTGCGGTGGAAAATGCGTGACCCAAACTTCATAGCGATGAAGCGGAAATAGTCCCGCCAAATCAATTCGAAGACGAGCCAGTAGGTGCTGTCGTTGGCTTCAACGTTGTCTTCGAACCGGTAAACTTCACTGGCGATGCGGCGCGGACTGATGCACCCGTGGGCGAGCCAAGGGCTGAACTTGCTGCTGTAGTCTGCACCCACCAAACCGTTCCGGGTTTTCTTGTACACCGCGAGCTTCTTGGTGTCCCAGAAGTAGTGCTTCAAACGGGCACGTGCCTCTGAAGCCCCTCCTTTGAACGGCAATACTCCTCTGCTGTCTGCGGGGGGCATGGTTTGGCGCGATTGGGCGAGCATGTTCTCCAAGGTTGGCACCTCATCCGACGAGAGTCCTTCAGGGCAGGACAGCGCTGTGGGTGCCGCAATGCACTCCCGGACTTCGCTGTGCTTCTCCACTTTCTTTCGGAATTGGGTGAAGATGTCTGGGATGTCGTCGAGGTCCATCGGAACGTCGTCGGGATGAAACAGCGTGTGACCCTCAATCCATCGACATGTACCGCCTGCTTCCTGCACAACGTGCGCCACGGCCGATTCGATGTCGAGTTCTTCCGGGGTGTGCTCGGCTTGGGCCGTCAACGTTGTGCAAGACCAATCGGCCATCACGCCAGGCAAGATGTCTTCAGGGCGTCCCTGCTTGACGAGCAAGCTTCCTCCGACGTCTTCGATCGCCGCCTTCAGATCTGCAATGCTTTCCAAGACAAAACGCGTCCGAAACGGCCCTGTCTTCACATGACCCCATCGGTCGGTGGACCAAAAGCGATCGTCCAGAACCACAACGGGCACGACCTCGTCGCTGCGGAGTGCCTCCGCCAAGGCTGGGTTGTCGTCGAGTCGCAGGTCGTTGCGGAACCAGTGGAGGGTACGAGTTGTACTCATGTCAGAGGTTTTCAAGGTTGGCCAGGACCGCATCCCCGCGGTCCAAGAGGGCTTGTTGTTGGGCTGGCTGCATTTTGTCCCAGGTCCGATACACCATGCCAATCCGCGGATTGCGCTCGAGCAGGTCGCGGTTGCGGGCATGGAAATGCCAATAGAGGCTGTTGAAGGGACAGGCGTCGTCTTCCGTTCTGGACTGACGCTTATATTTGCACGAGGCGCAGTGAGGCCCCATTTTGTGCATGTAGTTGGCAGACGACACGTAGGGTTTGGTGCCCACAATGCCTCCGTCCGCGAATTGACTCATCCCTCGAGTGTTGGTCATCTCCACCCACTCAATGGCGTCGATGTACACGCCGAGGTACCATTGGTCCACCTCGTCTGGATGGATGCCTGCCAACAAGGCGAAGTTGCCTGTGACCATGAGCCGCTGAATGTGGTGGGCGTAGGCATGGTCGAGGGTTTGGCCGATGGCGTACTGCAGACACCTCATGCCTGTTTCCCCGGTCCAAAACCACGAAGGAAGCTTCCGATCGTGTTGGAAGAAATTGAGGTTCGCATACTCCGGCATGTGGGCCCAATACACGCCTCGCATGTATTCCCTCCACCCAAGGATTTGACGGATGAACCCTTCCGCTTGCTCGATGCTCGCGTGGTTGGGAGTCGTTCTCCACTTTCGCTCCACGGCTTCAATCACCTCTCGTGGAGAAAGGAGCTTGACATTCATCGCGAAGCTCAATCGGCTGTGGTAGACGGTCCAGCTGTTCTCAGTGAGTGCGTCCTGAAAATCCCCAAATCGCGGTAGCAGGTCTTCGACAAAAATGTCCAGCAACGCCAAACTCTCGTCACGCGTCACCGGCCATCCGAAGCGAGCGGCATCCACCCTGCCCACCGTCTTCACCCCGGCTGTTTCGAGGTCTGCAAGAAGTGCTGTGACGTCGCGTTCCCAGAGCCGAGGCGCTGGGGGCACATGGCCCTTGGGCAACTTCTTTCGGTTGTTGGCGTCGTAATTCCACTTGCCCCCTTCAGGCTGACCTGCACTGTCGAGCAGCACATCGTGGCGCTTCCTCATCATCCTGTAGAACGACTCCATGAGGTACTGCTTCTTGCCTTTGAAATGGTCGACTAAATCAGTTCGGGCGGTCAAAAAATGCTCGGTGTCGTCCATGGTCACCGACACCCCCAACGTCTCCGGCCACGTCTTCATCGCTTCGCGGAACATCTCATCGAGTCGCCATTCATCAGGCGCCTGAAATCGCACTTCCGTCGCGCCTGACGCTTTGACCAAATCGCGCAGCACGTCCATCATGGGGCCACTCGCCTCTGAGCTGTCGATGGACAGGTAGTGGATGTTGTGGCCTTCTGCGATGCGCTCCGTTGCGAAGCTGCGCATCGCCAGAAAAAAAGCAAGCACCTTTTGAACGTGGTGGCGGGCGTAGTCCGTCTCTTGCCTGGACTCCATCACAACAGTCACCACATCGCTTTGTGGCTCTTGCCACCACGAGTGGCTGGCATTGAGTTGGTCTCCCAACAACAGTCGGAGGGTGCGCGCGGGTTTGAGCGTGGTGCTGGTTGGAAGGGACATGGTGATGAGGTAACACCACCTAAGGCGTCATGTTTCCTTGGAAGCCGACGTTCTGTTTCGTCGACATCGTTCACTGCAATGTTTCACATTGTCCCAATCGCGCGCCCACTTCTTGCGCCAAGCAAACGGACGGCCGCACGTCACGCACAGTTTCTCCGGCAGGTGTGGCTTTTTGTGGGTCATGTCACTCAGGCCTTGGCGCCTTGCAACGCACGCAGCTCCGACCAAGACATGGGAACAGGCGTCGCCTTGACGCGTGGAGGTACGTCCAAATCACTCAAAAACTGCAACACCAATTCGTTGAACAACTCGGGCGCCTCAATACTGCAGACGTGTCCGCAATTTTCAATCACGCTGAGACGCATGTTTTGCTGAAGTTGGGTGAAACGCTCCGCCGCTTTGAAGAAAATGTGGTCTTGATCCCCCATCACCACGAGGCCTTTTTTCAAGACAGGGCGCTGGACATACTGCCGAACGAGTTTGAAAAACGGCTTGTACAGCTCCACCCACTTCAAGTACTCGCCTTGCGACAGTTTCTTGCTTTGTCTTCTGAAAATCCATCGACTCAGACGGTGGTTGCGACGGGGAAGCACAATGAATGAGAACAACCAATAGATGGCGCGGTAGGGCAGGATGAAATTCAGCGCTTTGGCACTGTGCACGAAAAGGTGCATCAGCCAGCTTCCATCGAAAATCGCCCCTGCCATCACCATGCGGTCGATGAGCTCGGGACGTTCGATGTCAATTTTTTGCAGGATGACACTGCCAATGCTCAAGCTCACAAAGTGCGCCTTTTCAATGCCCAAATGATCGATGACCCTGAGGATGTCTTCGGCGACAATGTCGAAATCGTACGCGGGGAATTCGGGCAAGATGTCCTTACTCAGGCCGTGGTCACGCAAGTCCAAAAGAAGCAACCGATAATGCGGTGCAAAGGCCTCAATCTGGAACTTCCACGTGCGGATGGAACCGCCCGCCCCGTGGATGAGCACCATCCATGGCGCATCGGGATTGTCGCCCACGATTTCGTGGTGAAGCAAGGTGGCTGAATCGCGCATCTCGGACATGCCTCAAAGTTCGCGCATTCTTCCTTCCGCCCGTGCACGAGCTGGCACAACATGCCGCGCCAAAATGCGTCGCCCCTCCGCTTTCACGTCGGGCCGCTTCCGAAAGGCCCACATCCGATCGCGTGCCTTACGAGCGGCCTCAGTCAAATCCAACATCGGTTGGGGGTACGCCTCGGCGTCCCACCCTCCCATCGCGGCTTCCAGCGGAGGGGCCATCCACGGCGCATGGATGTGTTCGGTGGGGACGTTGCGCAATTCAGGAATCCAAGCGCGCACAAAATTCCCGTGAGGATCGTGCTCTTGTCCCTGCTTCACTGGATTGTAAATCCGAACGGTGTTGATGCCAGTCACCCCTGCCTGCATTTGGAATTGACTGTAGTGGATGCCGGGCTCAAAGTCCAAAAAGCATCGCGCCAAGTGCTCCACCCCGTCCTGCCATGCGTGATTCATATGGTGGGTCAAGAAACTCACCAGCATGGCCCGCATCCGGAAATTCAAGTACCCCGTTTCTCGCACGGCACGCATGCAAGCATCCACAAGCGGGATGCCCGTGGTGCCGTTCTTCCACCGCGTCAACCACTCGGGGTTGTGCTGCACGGGAAGGGCATCGTATGCTCGATTGACGTTGCGCCATTCCAGGGCATGCTCGGACTCGAACTTTTGGATGAAATGACAATGCCACCTCAACCGACTCCCAAACGCGTGGTGGTTGCGCCCTTGCGACGTGGCCTCCAAGGCTTGGTACACCTGTCGAATCGTGAGCGCGCCGGGTTGAAAAGGCCCTTCGCCCAAAAGATCGTCGTCATGGGTCA
>JAOIQU010000021.1 GCA_028141885.1 Flavobacteriales bacterium
CTGGGCGGTGCTACGGTGGTGGGAGGCATGACGCCCATGCGTTTGAAGGCCAGTCCCATCCGGACTGCAGTCATTTCGGGAACCTCGTTGGCTGAGGCCCACACCCAAGATTTGTTGGAGTCGTTGGATTTCACCACAGGGGTTCGCGAGAGCGTGGCCTGCGGGGTGTGCGGCACGAACAGCGTTCAGCTCAACGGCATGGAAGGGGTGTATTCCTTGGTTCTTCTGGACGGCGTCCCCTTGCTCGGGGGATTGGCTTCTGCGTATGCGCTGGACGGATTCCCCATCAGCATGGTGCAACAAGTTGAGGTCATTCAAGGGCCAGCGAGCGCGCGTTTTGGCAGCCAGGCAGTTGGCGGGGTCATCA
This sequence comes from Flavobacteriales bacterium, assembly GCA_028141885.1. Next base: position 368 of record JAOIQU010000021.1, read on the forward strand.
ACGTGGTCCTTTCTCCCTTGCATGTCGGCAATGCGTTTGCAAGCGCCCGGATGGATGGGCATGGGAGGGTGCAAGTTTCGGGGAGTGGGGTGTTTGGACGAGAGGAAATGCCTTGGCAGATTGGCTTGGATGGCCTCCATTTTCAGCGGCGCATTGACGACAATGGAGACGGGTTTACGGACGCGCCAACCATGGAAAGGCTCGTGACCACGCTGCGGCACCAGCATTCCACCAGCACACGCAGGTCGCGTCTGACTGCAAGGGGCTACGTGGAGGAACGTTTCGGTGGGCAATTGGAATTCGAGGAGTCTGACCGAGGTACGGACAATTCCTACGGCGAACGCATTGACCTCGCCCGTGCCGAGGTCACTTGGGGCAGTGCACCTGAAAGTGCCCAAGGGTGGACGTTTCAGGGAGGAGGGGCGTTTCACCATCAGTCGTCCACCTACGGGCTTACGGATTTTGAGGCCCGCGAGGTGGTTGCCAACCTGGATGCGTTTCACTCGGGATGGTCTTGGTCGGAGGGCCAACGATTGCGAGGCGGCTTGAGCCTTCTCTGGGATGTCTACACCGATGAAACGCCTGCGTCTTCGGACATGAATGTTTGGGTTCCAGCAGCCTTTGCAGAAATGTCAGGATCGCGAGGCACGCTGTCGTGGATTCATGGGTTGCGCGTCGAAATTCCGAGCAATCACGGTGTCGTCGTGGCGCCGAGGGTGAATGTCAAATGGTCGCCAGCAGCCCTGTGGGATGCGAGACTCAACGCCGGTCGCGGTTACCGACGGGTTCACTTGTTCACGGAGGAACACGCCGCGTTGGATGGGTCGCGTCAAGTCTTGATCGCGGAGGGTGGGTTGAACCCTGAATCGAGCTGGAATGCCAATGTCAGCGTGGTCAGAACGTTGGGGACGTCAAGCTGGACAGGATCGGCTTCCATCCGAGCTTTCAGCACATTGTTTACCGATCGGATTTACGCGGACTACGACACCTTGCCCAATTCGATTTTGTACCGCAACGTGGAAGGGATCGGATGGAATCGCGGGCTCAGTGCTGACTTGTGGCTGAATGGAACAACAGGATGGAAATGTTCAGCCGGGGCGACTTGGCTGCGTTCGGAGTTGTACGAGCTTGGTGTGTTTCCTGACTTAGGGACGCCTGTTGAATTTGCCCCCAACTGGACCACCAATGTCAACGTCGGACATGCCGGAAGCCTATGGGGATGGAATGTAATCGCCCAAACTGTGGGGCAAATGGCTGTGCCATTTTACGATGACCTGAGGGCAGATCTCAGTGAGCCTTACGCATTGGTGCATGCCTCACTCAATCGATCCTTTCGGACCGAGCAGGGCGGGCGTCATGTCTTGACGATTGGAGTACAAAATGTCATGGATTCCACGCAGCGGAATCCCTTGCTTGGCATTGAGGATCCATTCGGGGAGGCATTCGATGCATCACGTGTGTATGGCCCCTTGGAGGGACGCCGAGCGTTCATCGAATGGGCCTGGCGGCTCGAAGGGCGTTGAGTGAGATTGCGTCAGCGATTTGCCCGCCAAAGGTTGTGCCATCGGAGTTTGAGTTTGGCCACCGTGTGTTTCCGGATGATGCCCCTCGAAATCAGCCAAAACACCACCAGCCACCCGATGCCTTTCAGCAAGAAGAACATGAATCCTGCAACACCGATGGTTTGCAACCACTGAGAGAGGACCTCCATGGTGCCAAAGGTAAGGGCGTCCCAATTCAGAGATGGTCGAGAAACACCTTGGATTCCGCGTACAATACGGCCTCACCCGAGACGAGAACATGTTCTGGCAACACTTGACAATGCACGTTGCCGCCGCGCTGCGAAAGTTGTTGGGCTTCAAGCACGGTTTTCCCCAACCTATCCGCCCAGTAGGGGGCAGAGGTGCAATGGGCGGAGCCCGTCACGGGATCTTCCAAAATGGTCGCTTGGGGCGTGAAAAAACGAGACACGAAGTCCACTGTGTCGCCGGGCGCGGTCACAATCACTCCGCCCGTCCCCAAATTGATCCTGTCGAACAGAGATCGGTCCACTTCGAACGACTCGACGTCGCTCTGACGGTCATACACAAGCAGGTAGTCGCGCGATTTGTGGACCTCGATGGGCTTGGCTTGAAGAGCCTCGTCAAGTTCTGCGGGCAGAATCGCTGGCTCGGGCGCTCGGTTGGGCAATGTCATCTCAAAGCCCTGCTCACTTCGGGTGATGACAAGGCGACCACTCATCGTATCGAACGCCACTTCATTGTTGCCGGGTTCCAGGAAGGTCAGCACCACAAATGCGGAAGCGAGCGTGGCGTGTCCGCACAAGTCCATCTCCAGGTCGGGTGTGAACCAACGCAAGTCGTACCCTGAATTGTTTTTGACCAGGAAGGCCGTTTCGGCGACTGCGTTTTCTCTCGCGATGTTTAACATGACTTCGTCATCAAGCCAATGCGTCAAGGGCATGACACATGCAGGGTTCCCTGAGAATGCTTTTGAGGCGAAGGCATCAACCTGGTACAAGTCCAACTCCATGTAGGCAAGTTACAAGCCGTGGTCGTCCTATCCTTGCAACGATGAAACGTCGCGACTTGGGATTGTTTGGAGGTCCATTGATGGCGGTCTTGACATGGGGGGTGTCACGTGCTTGGGGCCTGCCAGAAGACATGGCATTGGTGCTGTGTGCGGCGGCTTGGATGCTGGTGTGGTGGATTGTGGAGGCGGTTCCGTTGGGGGTGACCTCGTTGTTGCCCCTGGTGTTGTTTCCCACCCTTGGTCTGACGGATGTTGCTGAGGCGGCAGCTCCTTACGGATCCAAATACGTGTTTTTGTTCATGGGTGGATTTCTCATTGCCATTGCCCTTGAACGGTGGCATCTTCACAAGCGATTTGCGCTGAATGTTCTTGTGGCGGCAGGGGGGAATCCTCGGCGGCTGTTGGGCGGTTTCATGATCGCCACAGCTGCGCTGAGCATGTGGATTTCCAACACGGCGACCACGTTGATGATGTTGCCCATCGCGATTTCTGTGTTGTCCAACCTTGACCTTAAACGCCATCCAAATCTGCCTGTGGCCTTGTTGTTGGGGACGGCATATGCTGCCAATGTCGGAGGCATTGCCACCCTTGTGGGTACGCCGCCAAATGTGGCCATGGCGGGTTTGCTCGAAGAACATGCTTCGAGATCTGTGCCCTTTTTGGAGTGGAGTGCAATGGCTTTTCCGTTCTCCGTGTTGTTACTGGGCCTCGTGTACTTGTTGCTCACCAGGGTTTTGTGTCCGGTGGCCAGAACGAGCCTGGCATCTGGCGCCGACGGACTCAAGGATGAACTTGAGGGTCTGGGGGTTTGGACGGCTGCCGAGAAGCGGGTGGCTGTCGTCTTTGCGGCAACCGCCATGTTGTGGATGGGGCGGCGATTCATTGTGGCGCATTGGGACGTTCCTTTGAACGACACGTCCATTGCCATGATGGGCGGGTTGCTTCTTTTTGTGTTGCCCGCTGGAGGATTGCAACAAGGCCAAATGCTCTTGACTTGGCAAGACACCAAGCGCCTTCCTTGGGACATTCTGCTGCTTTTTGGCGGGGGATTGACCTTGGCCAAACAGCTGGCCGAAGCCAATGTCCTCGTCGCCGTCGCGGATGCGGTTTCCGAGTTGCCTCAAATGTCTCCGTCACTTTTGATTGCGGGATTCGTGGTCATGTCGTTGTTCTTGACGGAGGTGATGAGCAACCTTGCGTTGACAGTCGTGATGGTTCCCGTCGTTGCTCAAGTGGCGGTGAACTGGGAGATGGATCCCTTGCTGTTGGTGGTGCCCGTGACCATGGCCAGCAGTTGTGCGTTCATGTTGCCCATGGCGACGCCACCCAACGCCATTGTGTTTGGGAGTGGTCGATTGAACATGAGATCCATGGTCAAAGTGGGGCTTGTGTTGAATGTGGTGGCGGCCTTCTTGACGTGGATGTGGTCGATTTGGGTGCTGCCAAAATGGATGCAACTTTTCTAGTTATAGGGAGTCTTAGTTAGGATAGACACGATTAAAACCCTCTCATGAAACATTTGATTCTCTCTCTGGCCTTTGCGACTTCTGGCCTTTTTGCTGTTGCACAATTTGGTACCGCTCCTGATTTTAACGTTACTGACATCGATGGCAACCAACACCAATTGTACGCGGACATCCTAGATCAAGGATTGATCGCAGTGATTGACGTGTCCGCCACGTGGTGCGGTCCATGTTGGAGTTTGTACACCTCCAACGCCTTGGAGGAGCTGCACGAGGCATATGGCCCTGATGGCACCAACCAGTTGCGTGTCATTTTTTACGAAGGAGACCCCAACACAGATGACGCCGCGCTCATGGGTTCAGGCAACACCTTGGGTGATTGGACCGGACACACCTACCCAATCGTTAACGAAAGTCCTTTGACCCTTGATCTCAACATCTGGGCCCCTCTTGGTTTCCCAACAGTCAACGTAGTTCGCCCATCTGATTATGAAATTGTGCTTGACACGTGGAACCTCCTTTCTTTTGATGAGCAAGTTGACGCCATCAACGGCGCCAACATCGATGGCATCGAATTGGGCGTGGTGAGCACAAACGACCTCAGCAACGTGGCCAGAGAATTGACGGTGTTCCCCAACCCGTCCAACGGACAGTTTGCGTTGAACTTGGAAGGGTTCACTGGTACAGTCACTGTGGATGTGTACAACATTGTTGGCCGGAAGGTGTGGACCTCGAATGTGAATGCTGGGGCTGGTGTCCAGCAAGTGGATTTGACTTCTCTTGACGCGGGGAACTACTTGATCAGCGCCTCGGACGATGCGCAGACCTTGACCCGTCGATTGACCATCCTCGACTGATCCTCTTCAACGACTCACTTTAGCGGCGCGCAATGAGGTGCGCCGCTTTTGTTTTCAAGGCTCAAGTTGTGCAGCCCAAGCCACAAAAGACGGATCGGAAAGGGTCTCGAGGAAGGCGATGAGGTCGGCTTTGTCCTGGGCGGAAAGGTCTCGGGGTCGCACCCTTGGATCTTGGTTGAAATGGTTGGAACCGCCAGAAGCGTAGTGGTCAATCACTGCGTCGAGGGTCGGCAAAGAGCCGTCAAACATATAGGGTCCGGTTTCAGCCACATTGCGCAACGAGGGTGTCTTGAAGGCGCCGATGTCCGTGGAGTCGAAGGTCAGTCGGAATGCACCGGGGTCCCCGTAATCACTGTACAGGCCGGTGTTGTGGGTTCCGAAATCGGTGAGGAACATCCCGGAGTGACATCCGCCACACTCCAGCGATTCGAAGAGTTCGAGTCCCCTCAACTCGGCTTCGTTCAGGGCGGTGACATCTCCTTGAAGCCACGCATCGTATTTGGACGTTCCGCTGACCAGGGTTCGCTCGAATGCGGCGATGGAACGCGTCATCACATAAGCGTCGAACGGCCGATCAAACCCCTCCTCTGACCATTGCTGGTACTGAGGGTCCAGCGACAAGGATTCCACCAATTCCACGATGTCCCTGTTGAACTCTGTGGGTTCCTGAACGGGAGCCAGGACTTGCGCTTCGAGTGAGGGAATGCCCCCTTCTCTGTGGAAAGCAGGCTGCCAAGCCATGTTCATGAGCGCAGGGGCGTTGCGCGTGCCTGCAATCCCGCCCGTTCCTTGAGAAACGGCCTGAGTTTGAGCGAATGCGTGGGAGGGGATGTGACATGAAGCGCAGCTGACCGCGCCATCTTCGCTCAGTCGCGTGTCGAAGAACAAATGACGCCCGAGCTCCCATTTGGCCTCGTTCAGAGGATTGTCTTCAGCCACGGGCATCGCTGGAAAATGACCCGGTACTGCTCGGATGTCTGCCTGCATCAGGACTGGCGGCTCGCAGTCGCATGACAAGAGGAGTGACGCAATGGCCAGGAAGATGCAAGCATGATGTGTGGTGCGGGCAGTCATCTCTCTGAAAGGTACATCGCCAGCGTACAGGGTGGAGTTGCACGGACGGTCGACGTAATTTTGAGACCTCAAACCTCGAACATGCCGCAAACGATTCCCCACGCCATCTTGTATGTGTTTCAAGTTAAAAAGGGCCAAGAAGCCGAGTTTGAAGCTGCCTGGGCAGATGTCACTCGAGAGATTCACGCCAAGTGTGGAAGCCTGGGATCGCGCTTGCACACGTGGGTGGGGGGCACGTATTGGGCCTATGCCCAATGGCCGAGCCGAGAAGCGCTCGAGAATGCCGCAATTGAAGGCCATGAAACGTTGATGGAGGCCCGCAAACGGATGGTGGATGCTTGCGAAAGCATGGAAGTGTTTGGCGAGGGCAACATTGTCCACGACCTCTTTGTGAAGGAAGGCTGACGCGTCAGGGACTGAAGTCCAAACGAGGGAGTACCTTTGCGCCTTCATTTTCAGTCTCCTTTTGCAGGCGCCTCGCCCTGTTTGACTTCCGACAAACCGTCGATTATCGCCTTGAAATCCTGAGTGGATTGACCGTGGCCATGGCCCTCATTCCCGAAGCGGTGGCGTTTGCCTTGATTGCCGGTCTGAGTCCTCTGACGGGATTGTACGCGGCATTTGTGGTAGGGCTTATGGCCAGTGTGCTAGGCGGAAGGCCAGGCATGATCAGCGGGGCGACAGGGGCGGTGACGGTGGTCATCGCAGCGCTCAACCGATTGACCTCCCGCTACCAAGAAGCCGGAAAGAAAGTCCACTTGCGTCACTTGAGCGAGGATTGCCGGATACTCATGGACAAGGCAGACGACATCATCGAGGTCAACATGTTCAAGGATCCCACTTACAAGGTCTTGACGAATCAGACCTGAACCGATGGGGGTGGCCCTAAGTTTGTCCCTCACCACCAAGGCCATGATTCAATACAACCCCAAAAGCTGGTTCAGTCTGATTTTTGCCGCGTACAGCCGTCACGTGTTTCGCCGGTTGTTTCCCTTGCTTTTGGCGATGGGCGTTCTGAGCGCAGGCGTCTGCTACGTGGAGTTGCACTACCTGAAAAAACCTGTGGAGTTGAGCAACGTTGTGCACTCGTTGCTCGGTTTTGTGTTGTCGCTGTTTCTCGTGTTTCGGACCAACACCGCGTACGACCGATGGTGGGAAGGCCGAAAGCAATGGGGCGGACTTGTGAATGTCTCGAGAACCCTTGCGACTCGGGTGCGAGAGTTCAGCAAAGACGACGTCACAAGGGACTTCTTTCAAGTTCACATTCCTGGATTTGTCGATGCCCTGCGGGACCACCTTCGACCCAATCAATCCGGTGAACCGGCAAGACCAGAGGATGGTCGTTTTGCCTCTGCAGACCATGCTCCCAATGCGTGGGCTCAAGCCATGGAACGCGAGGCGATGAAGCGTCTCGAGGCCGGAGAGTGGACGCCCCAGCAGCACTGGTTGGTTTCCCAAAACTTGGAGCGGATGGTCGATATCCTCGGCGCGTGCGAGCGCATCTTGAAAACCCCAATCCCCTACAGCTACAGCATGTTCATGAAGAAGTTCATCTTCCTGTACGTGGTGACGTTGCCCTTGGGGTTTGTGACGACGTTTGGCTGGTGGGCTGTACCTGTGGTCATGCTGGTGTTCTACATTTTGGTCAGCGTTGAGCTCATTGCCGAGGAGATTGAAGACCCGTTTGGCGTGGATGAAAATGACCTGCCCTTGGATGACATGTGCACCACGATTCGGGCCAACACCGACGAAATCTTGACCCGTGGCTGACCCCAAACCAACCGGTCAATCGCACGTGGTCGGGGCCCTTTTTCTCGCATTGGGGGCAACTGCGGGCGCATTGGGCGCCCACGCCCTCGAAGGTGTCCTGACCCCCGATCGCTTGGAGTCGTGGGCAACGGCCAGTCTGTACCTGTTGGTCATGGGGGCGGCCTTGGTGGGAGCGCATCGTCAACACGCCACACAGAACTCCCGCCGCGCCTTGCAGGCGGTGGCCACTGGAACGGTGATGTTTTCAGGCAGCATCATGGCCCTGGTCATGCTGGCCACACTGGACTTGGCCCCAGGATTGCGGACCGTATTGGGGCCCATGACCCCTGTCGGGGGCGTATTGATGATTGGCGGGTGGGTCGTTTGGGCTTGGGGTCAAGGCAGGCAATGAGGCGGCCATTCGTCCAAGCATTTGTGACGGATTCGCGGGACGAGGATGGTGCGGTGCTTCCTTGGACGCCACCCGCGACCGGGCGTTGTGAGGTTCAGCGTCCTTGGAGAGGTTTTAACCGCTCGCAAGGTCTCAGTGCCTTGGTGTTCGAAGCATCTCGAGACGCCCTGCTTTGGCACGCAAGCACAACGCTGCTTGCTGGAGAACGTTGGACGGTCAGAGGCCAGTGCATCAACCTGACCAACGCCCGGTACATTCCCACGTTGTCGTTGTTGCAAAACCTCGGCATCCCTGAGCCCGGTCGGAACCTGCGGGTTCAGCTCGTTTATGCAAGGTGAGTTTGGCCCAACGGTCGGAAGGCGCATCTCTCTGACGTAGCTTTCAACCATGAAACGCAGTCAATTCCTGACCTCCATTGGCGCAGCACTGTCGGCGCCGTTTGCCTTGCCTTTGGCAAGTTTGGGTCAAAGCCGAAAAGATCCCTCTGAGGCATCGCGGAGCAATTGTGTTTTGGTGCCGAGTGAAACGGCGGGTCCTTTCCCCCTCGACTTGACGGAAAATGCCTTCTTCTTTAGGCAAGAAATACAAGAAGACCGAGCGGGGGTGAGGTTGCGCCAGCGCATTCGAGTTCTGGGAGCGGACAACTGTGAGCCCATGGCCAATGTCAGGGTCAACATCTGGCATTGCGATCGAGATGGGGATTATTCAGGCTATGCGGCCATGAATTCGGAAGGTCAGACCTATTGTCGAGGGTACCAGATGACCGATGCGTATGGCGAATGTGAATTCGTGACCATTTTTCCAGGATGGTATCCAGGTCGCGTGACGCACGTGCACTTTCAAGTGTTTGTGAGTTCGCAATACAGCGTGGTGAGTCAGTGGACATGGCCGCATGAGGATGCCGTGAACGCTGTGAATGCCCACCCTGACCTGTACCCAGCGGGGCCGGACCCACTGGCGCCTGCCCAAGACGGGGTCTTCGCCGATGGGTTTGAGCTGCAACTGGCGGATTTGGCTTGGGACGACGAGGCGCAGGAATACGTGTCGTTGTACGAGGTGACGGTAGAAGGCGGCGGCACAACCGGAGTGGGGTACCAGGAATTTCAAAACGAGTCGCTGTTTCGTTTGGGACAAAACCTCCCCAACCCAGTGGTTCAATCTACCACCATTCCCCTTCAATTGAATCGGCCGGCGCAGGTCACGTGGTCTTTGTGGTCGCTTCAAGGACGCTGCGTGCACAAACGAGACATGGGCACGTTGGGAGCTGGGGAACACAAGTGGACGGTTGATTTTGCATCCTTGCAGTTGCCCGCGGCTTCATACATCTATCAAGTGGAGGTTGTTACTGATGGCGCACGGCACACCGATGTCAAGCGCATGACGTTGATGCACTAAGAACAACATCATGAAAAACCCACTGATGCATTTGGCACTGGAGGCGGCCGTGTCGGCCGGGCAAGCCATTCTGAAAATTTACGAGGACGAGGATTTTGGTGTGGAGTTGAAAGCGGATGCAAGTCCACTCACGCGAGCCGATCGAGCTGCACACAAGGTCATTTTGAAGCACCTGCAGGCGTCAGGCATCCCCGTGTTGTCCGAGGAGGGAAGGCACCTGCCTTTCGAGCAACGAAAACCGTGGCGCGAGTTGTGGATTGTAGACCCTGTGGATGGGACCAAGGAATTCATCAAACGCAACGGAGAATTCACGGTCAACATCGCCTTGGTCAGAGATGGGAAGGCTGTTCTGGGCGTCGTTTTGGCACCGGTGTTGGGTCATCTCTACGTCGGTGAGGCGGGAGTGGGAGCCTGGCGTTTGGATGTGTCGATGGGTTCGGAAGTCGACATGGACCAAATGTGGGCCTCTCGAGACCCCCTGCCGATGGGCGCGCCTTCAGAACGGACGTTCACGGTGGTGGCAAGCCGTTCTCACATGTCGCCTGAAACGGAAGCCTTCGTCGAAGAAATGCGTACCGCACATGGCAAGGTGGAGCTCATCAGCAAAGGCAGCTCATTGAAACTGTGCATGGTGGCAGAGGGCACGGCTGACGCTTACCCCAGGTTTGCTCCGACCATGGAGTGGGACACGGCGGCGGGACAGGCTGTGTGTGAGGCCGCGGGCTGCGAGGTCATCGACCAAAACACGAACGAGCCCATGCGGTACAACCGCGAAGAATTGCTGAACGCATGGTTTTTGGTGACGCGACATCGATGACCCTTTTGCAGGGACCTACCTTGTTTGCATGAAGATTGAAGCGAGCACAGTGGATGGATACCTGCAAAAGGTGCCGGCAGAGCGACAAGAGCCCATGGCCAGATTGAGGACGTTGCTTCGTTCCAACCTCCCCGAGGGTTTCGAGGAGGTGCTGAGTTACGGCATGCCTGGTTTTGTGGTGCCCCATGCCTTGTATCCCAAAGGATATCATTGCGATCCCACTCTGCCGCTGCCTTTTGTGAGTTTTGCCAGCCAGAAAAACTTCATCGCACTTTACCACATGGGACTTTACGCCAACGAAGAGCACATGGCTTGGTTCACAGCGTCTTGGGACGCGGCCCAATGGGGCAAACTCGACATGGGCAAGAGTTGCATCCGTTTCAAGAACATGGATAAGATACCATGGGATTTGTTGTCGGAATTGGCGACCAAAATCACCCCACAAGCATGGATTTCTCAATACGAGGCAGCATTTTTGAAGCCATGATGCGTTCGTTTTGCGTTTTGTTGATCTCTTGTTTCCTGCACAACGTGCAGGCGCAGGTCCGATGGTTGCCCACGGAAGTCAGTGGATCGACGGGATATTGGCTCACCAAGGTGTCCATGCGCGATGTGCCTGACGGAGCAGCCTATGGCGGATATCTGGGGTGGATGACCAAAGCGAGCAACGGATGGGCTGCAGGAAGTGGAGGCATTGAGCACGGTGGGTTTGTTGGCATCCACAACACGGGAGCGGAAGAATATGGATGGCAGCCCCAGGCCGGTTGGACGTTGCGCACCGGAACGACCCGACTCATTGGGTGGTCATTCTCCGCGGGTGTGGCCTACAATGAAAAGATCTACGACGAGGTCAATGCCCCTGATTTGGAAGCTGTGGGGTCACATTGGAACGCCCTTGCAAGGCTCGGCATCACTGTGGCCAATGACAGTCGCATCTCGCTGGGGCTGGGCATCCTGCACACCAGCAACGGGGCGATCAAGCGCCCCAACCTGGGTATCAACACCCCACAAGCCAATTTGATTGTGAGGCTGGTGGAGACGCCTCGCAGACCCGTCACTCTGGACGTGGCCGAGCGTGGTACGTGGCGGCATGCGGTCGCCGTGGGTATTGGAGCGCGTGATCAGTTCCGAGTGGGGGATGCCTTGGGGGTGCAGGAAGTGTTGGCGCAGTCCTCGTACGTGAGAAGCCACAAATATGCCTGGACTGGGCAAGTGTCGTTGGTCCATCACGGCGCGGTAGGCGCGGTTCATCCTGACAACGTGGCTCAGGACACCACCGTGGTGACCGTGCTGGACCGCCTTCAGCCCAACGTCAGCGCCGGGTGGACTTGGATGTTGGGACGGGCCCGAATGGACTTGCTGTTTGGGGCGGTGTTGATGAATCCAACGCCTGACCTGGTCTGGCGTTACAACAAAGCGCAATTGTGGTACACCGTGCACCCAAGCGTCGATGTGCTTGTCTCGCTTCGGTTCTCCGAGGTCAGGGCGGATTATGCAAGCCTCGGCGTGGCCATGCGTTTGGGCCAAACTGAAAGCAACTGCAGCACCTGTCCCAAGTGGGGCTTTTGACTTAAGGACAGATTGGCCTTACCTTAAGTTGTGGCCTCATCCAACTCATCTTTGACTTTCGACACCCTCATTCTGGAGGGGGGGAGTTTGCGTTGCGCTTTCTCGGCTGGGGTCATGGATGCGCTGCTGCTGTTGGGACCTGTGTCGTTCGACCGCATCTTGGGGGTCAGCGCGGGGTCAATGGTGATGGCCACGTATTTGGCCGGACAGTACAAGCACTTCTATCGCATCTCAAAAGAGCTTGTCGAGGACGGCAAGTTCATTCGGTTCTCTTCGGCGTGGTCCAAGGAGGGGCTGATGAACTTGACCCACCTCAAAGCCCATGTCATGCGACACGCGCCGTTGAATTTGGACGCGCTTCAGCAAGCCCAAATCAACACGGAAGCCATCGTCGTCACGACGTCATTTGAGGAAGGCATTCCCAAATACGTCATCCCCGAAGGCCGGGAGTGGTTGGACGCATTGGTGGCGTCGGCGTCGCTGCCTTTGGTGACCCGGGGCAAGGTCAAGTTCAGAGGCGAATGGATGTTCGATGGGGGATATTCTGACCCATTGCCGCTGGAAAAAGCCCTCGAGTTAGGAGGGCAACGCATCCTTGTTGTGCGAACACGACCCATGGGAGACCACGCCGCTCAGAGCTACGTCGATTCGTTTGGTTCGTACTGGTATCGTCATCACGAAGCCCTGGCGCCGCTCTTTGAGCAAGGTTACGAGCGATACAACGACACAGTCGATCGCTTGTTGAAGGGAGGTGACAACCACGGGCGAACGTGGGAGGAAATCGCACCGCCTTTTCCGCTGAAGACCGATTCTTGGACGGTGGGGTCCCAGGAAATCGGCGAAGACTACCGTCTTGGCGTCGAAACAGCCATGAATTGGTGGGCGCACAAAGTGGTTCTTGATTGAGATTGCGCATCGGATGTCCTCCGGACACCATTTCCTTCCTTTTTGTGACGTGTAATCCGATCGGTTGAGGTAAATTGTACTCGCGTTGCAAATTCCAATTTGCATGTCGAGAGCAATGTCCTCCTTGAGCGCACACCCTTTCACCGATCTCTCGTCGACTCACCTGTTTTGCGTCTCCCAAAGACTTTCACGTATGCACCTCTTCACGGCTGTTTGGGCCTGTGCTGGGGAGTGATTGCCATTTTGGGTTTGACGGTTGGTTTGTCTGCTTGTCAGGAAGCCACAAGGACAAAAGCGGTGCTTGACGATGAACTGGAAACGTTTCGGGGGTCGGACAAAGTTGAGCGGCTTTTGGCCAGCATGACCCTTGAGGACAAGGTGGGTGAAATGACCCAGCTGACGTTGGACATGCTTTGTGTGGAGGACTCGGCCAAGACCAGGAAAAATAAAGTCGTTCTCGATGAGCCTCACCGACTTGATGAGAACAAATTGGATGCCGCATTTGACGGCGGTCGAATTGGCAGTGTCTTGAATTGTGGAGGCCACGCTTACCCTACGGAACAATGGCGCCAGCTTGTGTCCGGAATTCACGAATCAAGCATGAGTGCCAAAGGTTTTCCAACGTTGTATGGTATTGACGCTATTCACGGCGCAACCTATACTTCTGGTGCAGCACTGGGTCCGCAACAAATCGCTTTGGCCGCCACGTGGGACACGTCGCTCGTTCGAAAAATGGCGGAAGGCACGGCTCGTGAAATCGTGGCTTGTGGCATTCCATGGAACTTTGCACCGGTTCTGGATGTGGGGAGAGACCCTCGTTGGCCGCGGTTTTGGGAGACCTTCGGTGAAGATGTCAAATTGGTAGGGGACATGGGCGCAGCGATGGTCCGTGGTTTTCAAGAGGGCCCAGTCACAGTGGCGTCTACGTTGAAGCACTACATGGGGTACAGCATGCCGTGGAGCGGGAAAGACAGAACGCCAGCCTACGTTCCAGAGCGTCAACTACGCGAGATCTTTCTCCCACCTTTCGCCCAGGCGATTGAAGCAGGAGCAATGACTGTGATGGTCAACAGTGGCGAAATGAATGGCATTCCCACGCACGTCAATCGATTTGTGTTGACGGACATTTTAAGGGGGGAGTTGGGTTTTGAGGGGCTGGTGTTGACCGATTGGGAGGACATCAAATATTTGGTCAAGCGCCATAGGGTTGCGGCCACGTATAAGGAAGCGATTCGGATGGCCATCACTGCCGGCATCGACATGAGCATGGTACCTCAAGACTTAAAATTCCCGGTTTTGCTGAAAGAGTTGGTGGAAGAAGGCCAAATCACTGAAAGTCGCATTGACTTGAGTGTCCGTCGCATTCTCTCGGTCAAAGAAAAACTCGGTCTTCTTGAGGAAGGTGGCGCCGAACTCGCTCCTGCGTTGACCTCTTCGGAGCGCGAAGGACTCGCGGGGCCTGCGGCTCGTGCCGCCTTGGAATGCATCACGGTACTGAAAAACGAAGGCACCCACGCAGTCTACCCTGAAGAGCCCGTCTTGCCCATTGAAGGCACAGGAAACATTTTTGTTTCTGGACCTACAGCGAATTCGCTCAACGCCCTCAACGGTGGGTGGTCGGGGACTTGGCAGGGCAAAAATCCTTTGTACAACAATCCGGGTAGATTGACCGCAGTAGAGGGGTTGCGAGAGGAGTTTGGTCTTGAACGAGTTGTTTTTGAAGAGCTTACTTCCATGGAGTTCACCGACGCTGATGTTCGTCGAGTGGTCAAATCCCTTCAGCGGAGCCAACCTGAGGTGGCCATTCTTTTCCTCGGTGAGATGCCTTACACAGAAGTGGCTGGTGACATCGGTGACCTTCGGTTGCCCGACAACCAGCTCGCTCTTGTTCGTGCAGTTGCTGAAACTGGAACCCAAATTGTGGGTGTATTCGTTGAAGGAAGGCCCCGTACGTTTTCTCAGGTTGAAGGAGAATTGGATGCAGTGGTCATGGCTTATCTCCCTGGAGATTTTGGGGCGAAGGCCATTGCCCAAGTGCTCAGTGGGGCGTTCAATCCTTCTGGTCGTTTGCCATTCACTTGGCCACGCGACGCGTCCTGCCACGTCACCTACGACCGCAAGGGAACGGAAAACGTCCACTTCAAGCCCAAAAAAAATGCATTCCAGCCGCAATATCCATTCGGTCATGGGTTGAGCTACAGCGAAGTCGTCACCACAGGCATTCGGATCCTCAACGAGGGTGCGGTTGTCGTTGGGGATGACCTGCGTGTCGAAGTCACCCTTGAGAACACGGGGAATCGAACGTCGACCGAGGTCGTCATCCTCTTTGCACAAGACCGAGTGGCATCCATCACGCCCAGCGTGGACAAGCTCAAGGCCTACAAGCGGGTCTTTGTGGACGCCGGTGCAACAAAAACCGTCGAACTCAGCGTCCCGACAGCAGACCTGGGTTTCATAGGCCTCGACCACACCTATGTTGTGGAGCCTGGCGTGTTTGGCCTTCGGGTGAAGGACCAGACCACTGAATTTGAATTGAAAACAAACTAATACATCTCATGAAACATCTGCTTTCTCTCACGGCAGTTGCCCTCCTCGCTTGGAGCACCCAAGCCCAAACCACGTTCAACGTCGACATGGCGTGCGCTCCTGAATTTGACAATGTGTTTGTCACAGGACCTTGGTGCGGATGGTGTGCAAACGACGTTTACAACACCATGACCGACCCAGACGGCGACGGCATTTACACCGTGACTCTCGACACCACCGTCACGGGTTTGATAGAGTACAAGTACGCCATCAACGGTTTTGAAGGTCAGGAAAACTTGGTCAATGACATGTTGAATGGAGCGTCCTGTGCTCCGATTACAGATTTCAACGCTTATGCCAATCGGACCATTGAGGAGGGCTCGGTTGCAACCGACACTTACGGCACTTGTGATGGGATTTGCAACGATGAGGCTCCAACCATGGTGACCTTCCGAGTGGACATGTCGGAGTACACGGGATCTGCAAATGCTTCAGACGTGACGTGGAACAGCGAAACCAACGGTTGGTGCGGTGCATGCGCCCCAATGAACGACGAAGGAAATGGCATTTTTGAGTTGACAGTTCCATTGACCGGAGACACTGTGGAATACAAATTCAGCATCGGTAATTGGGTAGATCAAGAGGATTTAGCTGAAGGTGCAGCCTGCGCCCTTACAACTTACGATGAAGGTGCACCCAATGGATGTTGCTATGTAAATCGTTTCGTCGTTCTCACTGGTGAAACCGCCATTGATATGCCGGTTGTCTGCTGGGGCTCTTGCGAAGCTTGTGGGTTTGTACCAACACCTGGTTGCACGGACGAAGAAGCTTGCAATTACAGTGCGGATGCGACAGAAGATGATGAATCTTGTGAGTACGACTCCTGTGCAGGATGCACGGATGCATTGGCTTGCAACTACGATGAGACAGCTTTGATTGACAATGGTTCTTGTGAATATGGAGCCCAGCTCACATTTGGCTTTGACGTTTTGGATGCGTTGTGTCACGACGGTCAGGGTTCGTTCGCCCTGGATTCGGCCACGGTGGCCTTGGGTGACACCACAGGAATCACCTTCTCCATAGATACGCTTGCCTTGGGGGCAGACACCTTGACCCTCGCTCCGGGTTCTTACACCTTGATTGGCACCGACGCTGAGGGGTGCTCTAGCGACACCACGTTCGTGATCTCTGCGCCTGACACCCTCGAGGTGAGCGTGACTGTGGTCATGGAGGCGACGCCTGACATGGCTGACGGTCAAGCCGAAGCGACCGTGACTGGGGGCACGCCTGGGTACGAATTGTTGTGGAACAACATGACTGGAATGTCTGTGGACCCCGATTCACTTGCTGGAGGACTTTACACGGTGGTCGCCACCGACTCCTTGGGTTGCTCTGCCACGGCAAGCTTCACCATGACTGTGTCTGAAGTGGATGGACTTGGCGAAGTGGACGTGTTGGAAGGGGCGTTGTTCCCTGTTCCCGTGGGCGACGAATTGAACGTCCGTTTGGCGACGCCTCTCAATGGTGACGCTCAGGTCGACGTTCGTGACGCCCAAGGACGCTTGATTGCGCGCACTCAAATGCGCAAGTTTGACCAAAACTTGACGTTGGGTGCCACTTCATGGAACTCAGGCATCTACACCCTTCAACTGACAACCAAGGAAGCGATTGCTTCGTGGAAATTCGTGAAATGACCTTACGCAACGCCTTGATCGCAACCCTGTTTTTGCTCTTCGGTGCGAGTTCAGGGATGTGGTCTCAAACGATCTCAGTGGGTGGAACCGTCGTCGACGGAGACATGCCGCTGCCAGGGGTTTCGGTCACCGTCAAAGGCTCTTACGCCGGGACGGCCACCGACCTCGATGGAAAATTTGCCCTGACCGCAGAGTCCGGGGCGACTTTGGTGTTTTCGTACATCGGCTACCTCCGTCAGGAGTTGACCGTCACGAATACCGTCTCGGACTTGACTGTGACCTTGAAGCCTGACGTGGCTGGCTTGGAAGAAGCCGTCGTCATCGGCTACGGAAACCAGCAGCGAAGCAAAATTTCAGGGGCTGTGACCACGGTGGACATCAAAGAAGCCACCAGCATCCCTGTTCTGAGGACGGAACAGGCGTTGCAAGGACGTGCGGCCGGGGTGCAGGTGACTCAAAACTCGGGTCAGCCCGGGTCGACGCAGACCATCCGGATTCGCGGTTTGGGCTCCATCAATAACTCGGATCCCTTGTTCATCGTTGACGGCATCCCTTCTGGAGGCATCGACTATTTGAACCCTTCGGACATCGAGAGCATCAGCATCTTGAAGGACGCGGCGTCTACCGCCATTTACGGTGCACGTGGAGCCAATGGCGTGGTGTTGATCATCACCAAAAAAGGCTCGCGAGGCAGCAAGGCGACGCTCACCTACGACAGCTACGTCGGCATTCAAGAACCCTGGAAGTACATGGCGCTGTTGAATGCGGAAGAGTACGCAACGCTTATGAACGAGAGCCGCGCAGCGGCAGGTTTGTCCGTGCTGCCAGGTTTAGAAAATCCAAGCGCCCTCGGACAGGGAACCAACTGGCAGGACGCCATGTTCCAACGTGCGCCGATGTCCAACCACAGCGTGTTGTACACCAACGGCACCGAGACTTCGAGCATTGCGATGGGCGCAAGCCACTTCTCTCAGGACGGCATCATTGGCGGGGAAAAGGGACGCTTTGAGCGGACCACCTTCCGTGTCAATGCGGAGCAGCAGGCGGGCGACCGTTTCAAGGTGGGACAAAACGTCACCTTCACCAACATCAAGCGCAGCGCGCTTGCGGTGAATAATGAATTTGCCACGCCTGTCGTGCGTGCGTTGAACATGGACCCAACCACGCCAGTGACTCGCCCAGACGGCTCATATGCGTACACCAACTACATCGACAGCGACATTGTCAACCCCATCAACCAAATCGACCAGACCCACGACAACTGGACCACGAACCGTTTTGTGGGGAACGTCTTCGGCGAAGTGGACGTGTTGCCCAATTTGAAGTTCCGTTCGTCGGTGAACGTGGATCTGTCGTTGGGTTCACAACAAATTTTCTACCCGGCTTACGATTTGGCCTTGTTCCCGGGAGACCCCAATCGACCCGCAGCAGAAGTCAGTGAGGTCAACTCATTGGTCCGCGCTGAGAACAAATGGTCTTCGTGGCAGTGGGAGAACACGTTGACGTATTCTCATGAGTTTGAAAACGAGGATAAAATCCAGGTCATCGCCGGCTACTCAGCCCTCGAATCACGCGCCACGAGCATCACGGCGTCACGGGACAGCTTGGCCACGAACAGCCCTGACTTTGCGTTTTTGAGCAACAGCTTGAACGTGGAACCCCAAATCCCACGGGCCAGCGACGGCATCTCCGAAACCGCGTGGATTGGTCAGTTCGTGCGTGCGACGTACGACATTGGCAACCAGTGGTCACTCATGGGGACGCTTCGCTACGACGGTTCATCGCGCTTTGGCTTGAACAACCGATTCGGCATGTTCCCGTCGTTCTCGGCGGCTTGGAATTTGACTGAGCGTCCGTGGTTTGACGAAAAGGACTGGATCGATTTCTTCAAGGTGCGCGGAAGCTGGGGTCGTAATGGCAACGCCGAGATTGGCGACTACGCCTACAATCCCGTCATTGTCAACGGACTGAACTACACCTTTGGCAGCGAGCAAACGCCGGTCATCGGTTCTGGTCCAGTGGCCATCGCCAACCCCGATTTGAAGTGGGAGACAGGTGAGCAAATCAACTTCGGTGTGGACGCCGACTTCTTGGACGGTCGCTGGAACCTCATCTTCGACATCTACGAGAAGAACACCCTCGACATGTTGGCCTACGTGCCCAACCCTGGAACCTCAGGATTGGAGCCAGGTCCCACCAACGTCGCGTCGGCCCGCAACCGCGGTGCGGAATTGGCCATCGGTTACCAAGGCGGAGAGGGTGACTTCACCTACAACCTAAACGGAAACATCTCGACGTACAAGAACGAAGTCACCGACCTCGGGGCTCCCGTGGACAGCTTGAACCAGCCCATCTTCACGGGCAACGTGTTTGGCTCGGGCGACTTTGTGGCCATCACGGACATCGGTTTGCCGATCGCCACGTTCTGGGGCTTCGAAACCAACGGCATTTACCAAACCGACGAGGAGGCCATGGCCGACACCGCCCAAGCCAATGCGGTTGCGGGTGACGTCAACTTCGTGGACCAAAACGGCGACGGTGTCATCAACAACGAAGACAAGGTCGTTATCGGAAACCCTCATCCAGATTTTACCTATGGATTCACGGCAGGGGCGAAGTACAAGAATTTCGACTTCAACTTGTTTTTGCAGGGCAGCCACGGCAACGACATCTACCAAGGGATGTTCCGTTACGACCTCAACACGACCAACTTGCCCATTGCGGCGTTGGATCGCTGGACAGGAGAGGGTTCGACCAACGAAACGCCACGTATCACCCACTCCGACCTCAACCAGAACAACCGCGTGTCTGACCGCTTCATCGAGGATGGTTCATACTTGCGGGTGAAGTCGCTGATGGTGGGATACACCTTGCCGTCTGAAATGCTTGAGCGTGTCGGCATTAGCAAATTCCGCATCTACGCCAGCGCAAACAACTTGTACACGTTCACCAAATACTCAGGCTTGGATCCAGAGATTGGAACCCGCGGCACGCTCGAGATTGGAATCGACCGCGGCTTCTATCCATCTCCACGGATTTACAACCTGGGCATCAACGTTACTTTTTGATGAAACACATCCCAATTCCTTCAACATTGGGCCTCGTGGCCATGTCAGCACTTCTGCTGATTGCCACGGGATGCTCCAAGGACTTCTTGGACAGAGACCCGTACATCGGAAGCTCTGCAGGAAACTTCTACCAAACGGCTGAAGATGCAGAAGCGGCCACCATCGCATGTTACGCTCCGCTTCAAGTGGAAATTTCCGACGGCGCACACTTCCGCTGGTACTTTGGTGACATCGTCAGTGACGATGCCGACAAAGGTGGCTCTGGAGACACCGACGAGCCCGACTTGCTTGAATTTGAGTCGTTCTTCGGCGATCCGTCGAGTGGCATTGTGCTCGGCGAATGGAAAACCGCTTACAAGGGCATCACCTATTGCAACCTTGCCCTCGAGAACATTCCAGGTGTCGACATGGATGAACTCGAGAAGAACGCCTTGTTGGGTGAGGCGCAGTTCTTGCGGGCTTACTGGTACTTTAACCTGGTGACCACGTTTGGGCGAGTCCCTCTGGTCACTCGTACACTTGCGCCTTCGGAATACGCTCAGCCTCAAGCAGAGACGGATGCGATTTGGGCCCAAATCGTGGCAGACCTCGAGGAGGCCTCGGCCAACCTGCCTGAAAAGAGTGCCTACAGCACCGCTGAGACGGGGCGTGCGACGCGTGGCGCTGCCAATGCGCTCCTCGCAAAGGCACACCTCTACCAGGGCAACTGGGCCGAGTGCCGCGCCCGTTGCGAAGACGTGGTGAACTCGGGGGAGTACTTCCTCGACCCCAACTACGGGGGCATCTTCACCGAAGCGGGTGAAAACGGTCCTGGCAGCATTTGGGAAATCCAGTACGCCAACAACACGGGCGGTAACTGGGGTGCACAATTCTGGAGTGACGGTTCTTACACCAACGTGTTCCAGCGTGCTCGCGGCACCTTCAGCGGCTACGGTTTCAACCTGCCGACCCAAGATTTTGTTGATGAGTTTGAGGTTTGGGAGGAGCAAATCGGCCCAGACTTGATCGAAAAGACGGATCCTCGTCTCGGCTACACCGTTTACAAACTCGGCGACAACGCTTCGGATTGGGGCGAAATCACAGAGGACGCCACAGGCGCACCCCATCCGTACTACGCGCGCAAGTACTTCAATCCAGCCTCGGAGTTGGCGCCCTTCGGCGATCCCAACCCCAATGGCGGGTCGAACGACCGCGTGATTCGTTACGCCGACGTGTTGTTGATGCATGCCGAGGCGTGCAACCGCTCCGGAGACGACGCCACGGCGATTGCGTCGTTGAACTTGGTTCGTTCACGCGCGACCGTTCCCGCAGTGGATGGCCTTGCAGGCCAAACCTTGCTCAACGCCATTTGGCATGAACGTCGCGTCGAATTGGGATTGGAAGGTCACCGGTTCTTTGACCTCGTTCGTCAGGGACGGGCCGCGCAATTGTTGGATGGCTTTGTGCCTGGCAAAAGCGAGTTGTTTCCGATTCCAACGGCTGAGATCACTTTGTCCAACGGTCAGTTGACCCAAAACCCTGGCTACGAATGAACCTCAAGCACATTTCTTTCTTTGCCGCCGTTGCGGCGATTGGCCTGATGGGTTGCGACCCCTACATGGAAGACAGCCCAGGGCTGCCTGGCAAACCGACGGGCGATGCCATTTGGTATTTCCTCCCGGACACCGTTGATGGTGCGGTGGGCATTGACTCCAACCGCATCGTGGTAGGGGCCGAAACCAGTGACGACGTGTTCATCCACCTTTGGGATTTCGGCAACGGATCCACAAGCAACGAACCCGTGGACACCATGACCTATTACGTTGAGGGCACCTATGGCATCTCTTACCAAGGGCATGCCGAAGGGGGCATGATCTTTTTTGACGACAGCGTCAAGATTGAGAAGACCCTCGAATTGCCATGTGAGGGCACCCTTGCTTTGTTGACGGGTTGCGACAACCCCAAAACGTGGAAGTTTGCTTCTGACGCGGGTGCCATTGCCATCGGTCCGGAGCCCGGCTCAACTGAGTGGTACGCGTCGCCCGCTGGGGCCCTGGTCGATTTCCAATACGACGACCGTTGGTCGTTGACGGAAGACGGAGAATTCCTCTACAACAACAACGGAGGTACGATGAATCCATTTGACGGGTACATCGAGACCCTGATGACGGTGGCTCCTTCTACCTACACGCTTGAATTGCAAGCGGGACCGAACGGTGAAGACCTGTTCACGGTCAACGGTTTGACCACGGAGGTCGCTGAGATTTGTGGTTGGATGGGTGTCTGGGACTCTGGTCCGACTTACACCATCACGGAAATCACAGAGGATCGTTTGGTGTTGAGCTCCTTGCAACAGCAGGGCGATTGCATCAACCCGGTTGGCAGTGGCTACTTCACTTTGATTTTCGCAGCAGAATGAGAATGCAGTTGAGTTCATTGCGTACGTTGTCCGTCCTTGTCTTGCTCTCGATTGCGGCGGGATGTTCGGATTGTGGCAACGAGCCGGATCCGGTGAATGCCGAAATCCAATTCGTTGCAGACCAAACCTCTTTGGAAAATGCGTTCAACAGCACCTTCGATTTCGAAGTGAGGTTGGATGCCAGCAACACGCAAGAGGTGACGGTGGATTACGAAACCGTCCAAGGGACGGCAAAGGCGGGCGAAGATTTTGAGTCTCAGTCTGGAACCTTGGTGTTTGCGCCAGGCGAGCTTATTCAGGTTATAAGTGTCCCCATTGTCATTGACGATGCGCTGGAGGCGGATGAGTCTTTCACGGTTGTTTTGTCCAACCCGGTCAATGGGTACCTCAAAGGCAACCAACAGGAAGCCACGGGCACCATTTTGAACGACGACACGGAGCTCGTGATCACCCTCCCAGAGGGTGGATACGACACTCCTCACTCACCAAGCAGCCCTCCTGAAGGCATGACGTTGGTGTGGTCGGATGAATTCGACGGCACCGAGATTGACATGAACAACTGGACCCACGAATTGGGTGCTACGGGATGGGGCAACAACGAGAGCCAGGAATACACCGCCAACGAAGCCAACTCGTTCGTGGAAGACGGCAACTTGTTCATCGTGGCGCTTCAAGATGGTGCCGGCTACACTTCGGCCCGAATGATCACCAAGGACAAGCAAGAGTTTGCGTTTGGTCGCATCGACATCCGAGCGGTGCTGCCCTACGGTCAAGGCTTGTGGCCCGCGCTATGGATGCTTGGAGCCAACTTTGGGGAGACGAGCTGGCCTGGGTGCGGGGAGATCGACATCATGGAGTTGTTGGGCCATCAGCCCAATTACGTTCACGGCACCGCGCACTGGGGTGCCATCAGCGGGGGCGGTCACCCCAATTTGGGCGCAGTGACCTATTCCGATTTCCCCACCACGTTTGCCGATGAGTACCATGTGTTTTCTTTGGAATGGTCTCCGGACACCATGACGTGGTTGATGAACGATGACCCCTATTTCCAATTAACGACTGAGCAGCACGTGGCGTCAAGCGGATTCGAGACGCCGTTCAACGATCCCTTCTTTTTCATCTTCAACATTGCCGTGGGAGGCAACTGGCCAGGATATCCTGATGAGTCCACACTCTTCCCGCAATTCATGGCGGTGGATTACGTGAGGGTGTATCAGTAAACAGGCACCAGGCACTGAATTTGCGACGAGGGTGTATCTTCCGGACATGGAGATGCACCCTCGTTTCGATCAATACGACGCCATTTTTGGCGACGATCCCGGCTCTTACTTGGAGTTTTTGGATGCGTTGGAGGCGACCTTGACCAAATCCAAGGCCAACCTTCTCATGGCTGCGGCCGCCCAAGATTGGAACGTCATTTCCGCCACCCGCCACTCGTTGAAGCCGACCATGACCCTCTTGGGTGCTGAGCCCATCAATGCGCTGTTGCACGAATGGCGGCCCTCCATGAGTGCGTTGGACGTCGCTCCGCTCGAGTCGGGCTTGGATCAGGTTATCAATGCCGTGCAAGAGAAGCGAGCCTCCCTTGCATGACATCGCACGACCGTCTGATTGAACGCCTTCGCGAACACTGTCTGTCCAAGCCTGGAACCACCGAGACGCTGCCCTTTGACGAACGCACCTTGGTCTTCAAGGTGGGGGGCAAAATGTTTTGTCTTGTGGATCTCCTCGAATTCGGTGGATGTGGCATGAAGTGTGCGCCAGACCGCATTCCAGAATTGCGATCCACATATGAGGGCGTGACCACGGGTCCTTACCTGAATCCCAAACATTGGAACAGCGTTCACCCCGAGCCGTTTGGGGATGTTCCTTGGGCCGAGTTCTTGAACCTGGTTGACCACAGCTACGACCTTGTTTGGCAGGGTCTTACCCGCAAAGCACGATTGGCCATTTCGTAACAGTTTGTTCGTTGCGAATTGGGCAAGAGAGGTCGTACATTCGCTGTCCAACCGATTCACGAAAACCATCGACATGAATTCCATTCTACGCTTTTCGAGCCTTTTCTTCATTTTGTTTGGCGCCTTCACGCTCTCGCAGG
>JAOIQU010000022.1 GCA_028141885.1 Flavobacteriales bacterium
CAACGCCAGGGATTCAAAGGAACACCTGGGTTTGGGCTGGCCAACAACTTCTTTGTTCGGTGGAACCACTCCCAAGATCCTCGCGCTCGGCCCAATTCGCGCTTCAATGCGTCCGTGAATTTTGGGTCTTCCGGAAACTTTCAGCAGAACCTCAATAGCAGCCAAGAGGAGTATTTGTCCAACACGTTCCAGTCCAGTTTGCAATGGACGGCCAACGTGCCTCGCACTCCGTTTTCGACCAACATCAGCGCGCGGCACAATCAAAATTCCTTGACTGGAAACGTGTCTGTGACGGTGCCTTCGTTGTCCCTGAACATGCAACGGACAAGCCTGGCCAAACTGGTTGGATTGACGGCAGGTCGGTCGTCGCTTTTGGATGGGGTTGCGGTCACGTACAGCAGCCAAATGGAGAACACCCTGCAGGGTCCGGACAGTCTGTTTGGGGCGCAAGATTGGCGGAATTTGAAAATACGTAACGGACTGAAGCACAACATTAAAATGTCATCTAGTTCAAGTGTTGGTTTCATTTCTTTGGCGCCGACGTTCACCTACGATCAGTACGATTCGTTTCAACGGTTGGACGTGACAGAGGTCCCTGTGGGCGCGGATTCTGTTGCCCTCGTGACGGACACGTTGGGCGGATATCAATCCACCAATGAATGGCGTCTGGGCGTGTCTGCGAGCACCCGATTCTACGGGTTGTTCAACTTGCCGGGCAAGGGCAGGGTCAAGGCCATCCGACATGTGCTGTCACCCAACGTTGGATTCAGCTATCAGCCGGAGCGACTCCGAGACCAAACTTTGGTCACGGCCAGCGACGAGGTCAATTGGAACCCCTATGCCTTGGGGCGATACGTCCCAACCGATCGACGGGAGGCGGGTTCATTGAATTTCAGCTTGGGCCAAAACCTCGAAGCGAAGGTGGCTGACCGGGAAACGGGGGAATTGAAGAAGGTGAAAATCCTCGACAACCTGGGCACATCCGGCAATTACAACTTCATTGCCGATTCGCTCCAGCTCTCGGATTTGCAGACACGCGCCTTCACGTCGCTGTTCAATCGGGTCAACGTCAACCTCAACGCCACCCACACGGCCTATGCCCGCGACTCTGTCACGGGGGGTACAGTGAATCGGTTCTTGGCAGCCGAAGGGGGGGGGCTGGTCCGGCTCAAGCGCCTGACTGGCGCAGTCGGAACGCGCATCAATGCCACTCAAGGCGCGGCGAATCCTTGGAACTTGCGCCTGGACTACAACGTGAATCTGCTCCGCAAATGGGCGCCGGAGCTTGGGAGGGACACCAGTGCTGTGACCCATGCGGTCAGCGCAAGAGGGGGATTCAGCGTGGAGCAAAAATTCAAGGTGGATGTCACCTCAGGGTACGACCTGGCCCGACGGGAATTCACCCCGACCAATTTGAACTTCTACGTGGACTTGCATTGCTGGGAGTTCTCCTTCAATTGGATTCCCTTTGGGGTGCGCAGAAGCTTTTCTCTTCGGCTGAATGTGAAGTCGGCGCTGCTTCGTGACCTCAAACTTGAGGCCAGAGGTTCGCAAGGACAGTTCTTGTTCTGACTTGAAGAGGCCTGGGCTCACCCGCGCAGCAACCAGCGGTACAGCATCACGCAAAGGCAAAGCAAAAACGCCAAGAAGCTGATCTTGTTGATGCCGTGCATCATGCGCAAATTCAACCCCGATTCTTTGTCCTTTTTGAAGAGGTTAAGAGGGTTGATGTAGAAAAGTAACTTCTTGAAAAACATGATGTTGTGATTCTTTGATTAGTGCCTTGATGCAATCATGGAGATTTCCACCCTTGCCCCCTTGGGCAAGGCTTTGACCGCCACGGCTTCCCGTGCCGGAAAGGGCTCGGGCATGGCCGCCCGATATGCGGCATCCATCTCGGCATAGTCGTCCATCGTTGTCAAAAAAACCGACACCTTCACCACGTTGTTCAACGCAAGATCCGCCGCCTTGAGGATGGCCTCTGCATTTCGGATGCATCGCGTTGTGGCTTCTTGCATGTCCTCTGAAACGAGGTTGCCAGAATTGGGGTCGAGTGGGATTTGGCCGCTGACAAAGACCAACCCTGCGGCTTCAGCTGCTTGGCTGTATGCAGCGACGGGTTGAGCGGCTGAAGAGGTGTTGACGCGTGAGGACATGCTTGGGGTAATTTTGCGGAGGCACCCAAAGCTACGCCAGCATGCGCATCACCTTGTTTGACAACCACGATTCCTTCACATGGAACCTCGCGCATGACCTCGAGCGATTGAACGGCGTTGAGGTGGAAGTAATTCGGGAGGGGAGCTGGGAGGACAGGTGTTGGGAGACCACGGAAGCTTTGGTGCTTTCGCCTGGCCCCGGGTTGCCGCAGGAACGAGGTCAGTTGATGGCCGTCACGGCTCAAGCGATTGAGCGAGGCGTTCCGGTGTTGGGGGTCTGTCTGGGCATGCAGGCGTTGGCTTTGCACTTTGGGGGGCGCCTACTTAACCTCGAAGCACCACTCCATGGCCGACAATTGAACATGGAGGTGAGTTCAGATGCCGCGTCTGTGGGGCCTCTGGCGTCGATGTGGGCCCGTTTGAACCCGGAGGAACAAGTGGGGCATTACCACAGCTGGGTGGTGGATGCGTCTTCGTTGCCGGATGAACTGCATGTGAACGCCCGCAGCAGTCAGGGTTTTCCTCTGGCCATGTGCCACAAGACCCTTCCCGTTGCGGGCGTCCAATTTCATCCCGAGTCAGTGCTCACTCCCAGCGGGAGGGATCTGCTTCAAGGATGGGTTGAAGCGTCTCAGCGTTGTTTGGCCATCTCGGCCTCAAACGCCTCCTTGAACTTCTCGTAGTTGTACTCCGCACGAATGCGCTCGTCTTGCGACAAACGTTGGTTGTAGCGAGACACCAATTCCTCTCCAGAGAGTTCGATGGCCATGTAGCTGACGTAGTTGCCGTCTTGCTTTTGGGTCAAACGTTCACATGCGGTGATGGCGCCTGAAAGTTGCTGATCCACCACGGTCCGAGCGAGGTCGTTGAACGTCTCGGTCACTTCTTCCGCATTGTTGAATTTGGAGCTGTTGACGTAGTTGTCGGTGACGATTTCGATCGTGGCATTGATGGAACGAGCCAAACGAGCTTCGGCGTTTGAACGTGCCATTTTCTTGGCCGTTTCGCGGCTCATGCTTTCGCCTGTGGCCGTTGCACGGAAGTGGTCCTTGTCGCTTTTGTACTCGTCTCCAGCGCAGTATTCGAGGATTTCAACTTCGCCTGCTTGGTTGGGGGTGATGGTCTCGCCGCTGCTGCATCCCATCATGGTGACGCCGGCAATGAACACGGCGAGGGGGAAGGTCTGTCGTAGGTTCATGAGTGAAGAATTTTGATGAATGTACGAGTTGAATTTGAATGTCTGGTTTCACAAACCGTGCCAAACACGAATCAAGCCCGGCACGAAGGTGTCGGACATTTCTTCGGAGGCCTTGCCGTAGGCGGCATCCGTGGCACGAGCGAGGTCGAGTTGAATGCCTTTGACAGACGTCAAGGTTTTGGTGTAGAGGGTTTCTCCGCGTCGGTTGGTGACCGTGCCCACGACGTCTGCATAGACGGTGGTGAAGCCTTGGCCACTTCCGCCGGGCCTGGCGTCGGCTTGAACCGTGAGGACCATGTCGGCCTGGCTCGCGTCGTTGCGCAGCGCAATGTGGGCTTCTACAAGGGCCTGCTTCAAGGCTGGAAGTAGAACGCTTTGGTCGCGTTTCTTGCCAAACGCCCTCTCCTCGACCACCAACGCGAGCTCGACGGGCGCCAGCTCCACACGCACCCTCAGGGGCGCGCTTTGAATGCCATTCGCGGCTTGTCGGAACGGGTGGGTGAGGGGCAGTCCCTTCACAAAGGACATCGCATCCACATTCACTTCCAGCAAGGTGGATTTGATCCCTGGTTCGAACTTTTCGAGCACGATGTGGGCCACACCATTGGCGTCGGTCACCACGTCGCCTCGGGTTGGGAAATCGCTGCGCTTGTACCGGTAGCTGAGCCCCACATTGGGCGCAGGCTTGCCGTCAAGCAAAACGTGGATGTGGGCCGTGCTGCTGAAGGAGTCTTCAACCACCAAGGTCAGGACCGAATCTTCTGCGACCAATTGCAGTCCTGCCATGCAATCGTCGAGCATGCGGATCAAAGAGTCTGGCACGGCCGTTTCGGTCCCATCGGCGCCAACGTGCATCATCGGGCGGTCCATGTAGGGCCGCACCGCATCGAGTCCGCGTATCGCGGCATCGACGGCCTGCTGCACTTGGGTAGAGCTTCTTGCGTTGCGTGCCGACTGCAGGTGTCCCCACGCGACGTTCAGTGCAGTTTGTCGTTTGGTTTCTTGGAGCTGCGCGTGTTTGACCTTGTTCAATTCGTAGTACACCATCACCTCCGCATCGGTGGTGTATGTGTCCACAAGCGTGAAGCCTTCAAGGTCTTCGTTGGTGGTGCTCCTCGATTCCGCAGCAAACGATTCACTCAACCAACCATTCACCTGAAGGGCATTGGTGGTGTTGGTCGATTGCACTTGGACTCTGATTTCACGAGACAGGTTGTCCAAGGAGTTTTGCTTGGCCACGGCCTCAGCATCCAAGGGGTGCGCCAATTTGGAGGCGCTGCCAATGCCGATGTAGTAACCCGGTTTGACCGGGGATTGAAGCACCCAAGCAGGGGCAGGCGCGACGACGACCTTGGGCCCTGAGCAGCTGGCGATCAGCAGGAGCATGCTCCCAAGGGTTATGGACAAAGCTGCTCTCATGGTTCAAGGAATCAAAACCCGCAATTCACGCTCAATCGCGCTTTGGATTTGGTTGGCCAATTGCCGGCTTGCCTCGTCGGCCAAGACGTCCCGGTTTTTCAGGGTCTTGCGTGCTGAAAACAATCGATCTCGTTCACGGCGCCCGCTGCTGCCAATCCGAACGCCAGTGACGCCGGCGAGGTAGAATTTGGATTTGTTGCCGTTGTAGGTGATGTACCGGATGTCGTCAGAAACGTTGCCGTACAGGGTGTTTGTGGCGATGACTTCACCGGTGGAGGTCGAGATGAACTTGTACGTGCAGGCAATGCTCATGGACGCCTCCTGTTGGTGCTCGCGGTAGGCGACTTCTCGGTATTTGGTCTCCATGTACTTCTTGCCTTCCTCGTTCACCCGCTCGACTTTGTACTGTTCGTAGCCGATTTGCTTGCTGGAGGTCATTGGCCCCACGCTGTGGTTGGCCGTGGTGATGGTGGCTTTCAGCAGGGCTTTGGCGCCCAAAATGTTCCCAAGTTCCACGTCTCCACCAGAGGTCAACCCATTCATGCCCATGTTCTGCTCCTGCAGAATGAGGCCCAAACTCTCTCGATCCACCACCTTCAAAAAGGGGTCATCGGTGTCCATCAGTCGCTGCTCGACCATCGATTGCACTTTCACCTCGAGGTTCACCAAGCTCGAACCGTTCTTGAATTCAACCAGCGCAATGGTGAAGCGGCCTTCCTCCAAAGACGCTTGACGACGCTCCGAAGCATCCTTGTATGACGCATTTTCATCGATGACCTCGCCAAAGACCTTGTATGCTTCACGAAACCGCCCCGCCTCTTGCGCTTCTGCGCCGCTTCGGTAACGAGGTTCGCAGTAGGCGACCACGCGTAACGCAGGCGCATCTTCATAGGTGCCGTCCAGGTCGAGAATGGCATCGAATTCGCGCAGCGCCTCGTCGAACGCTTCTGATTCAAGAAGTTCATTCGCCTTGCGGTAGGATTCATCGAGGTGGGCGTTTTTCACCGTTTCATAGGTGGCGCGCTTCGCCTCGGGGAAGGCCAGGTCGACTCCGACCGCTTCGAGTTTTTGATCCCAAGCTTCAGCCTCATGCCACGCGTCGAGGGCGCCTTCGCGCTGGTGGTTCATCACCGCTTGATCGAACGAGGAGATGTGTTGTGCGAGTACGATTTGTCCCGTGCGTTTGAGTCCCACCATGGCGTCGACGTTGGTCAGCTTTTTGATCACCGCGGTGTAATAGAGGTTGGCGGCTTGTGGGGTCATGCCGGCTTCTTCCATTTTGGCTGCGCGTTTGACAAAAGCCTTGGAGCCGTTGCATCCTGAGAACGATCTGAACCGCGCTTCGCTGGGGATGGTCGGTATGTTTGAAGAACGGCATGAAACAGCGTCCAAAATTAGCCAAACAACGCGTCTTTGCCGCGTGTGTTGCCCTGGTGGTGGCCTGTGCGGCTTTTGCTCCGGCCGCCCCGAAGCTCGTTGTGGTCCTCGACGCTGGGCACGGTGGCAAGGACCCTGGCAATCTGGGGACCGGACGTTACACCCAAACCGAAAAAGACGTCACCCTCGACGTGACCTTGCAATTGGGTAGCTACATCGAAGAAAACCTCCCAGAAGTCAAGGTGCTTTACACCAGAAAAGACGACAGCTTCCCAGCCCTTCGAGACCGCGTTCGCATGGCCAATGAGGCCCAAGCAGACTTGTTCATCTCCATCCATTGCGACGCCTTCGACGGCCCTGGCCCCAAAGGCTCCAGCACGTACGTGATGGGCATGCACAAATCGGAAGAGAGCCTTCGCGTGGCCATGAGGGAAAACGCATCTATGTTCAAGGAAGAAGGCTACGAACAGAACTACGATGGATTCGACCCCAACGACCCAGACACGTACATCGCGTTGTCGTTGCGTCAGAACGTGAACTTGGACGCCAGCTTGACGTTGGGTGCCGCCATCCAGAAACAATTCAAAGAGCGGGTGGGACGACGAGATCGCGGGGTCAAACAAGCGGGATTCTATGTCATCTCTTACACCACCATGCCCAGCACCTTGGTGGAATTGGGGTTCCTGACCAATCCGGAAGAAGAAGATTTCCTACACTCAGAAATGGGCAAGTCTTACCTCGCCTCGGCCATTTACAGAGCTTTCCGGGACACCTACCTCGCTGCACGTGCGACGGAAGGCTCCCACCCCCCATCCCAGGACGCTTCCCTCGACTCCTCCTTGGACGCCGCTTCCGAAGGCACTCTGACCCAAGACGAAACACCGGAGCTTCCCGCTTCCGAGGAGAGTGATGAAAGCCCTGCAGTGTGGTTTGGGGTTCAAATTTTGACCACAAATCAAGAGTTGTCGGCAGATTCCCCACAGTTGCGTGGACACTCGGAGGCCAAACCTTACATTCGTCATGGAATGCACAAGTACATCCTTGGCCAACATGCTACCCCAGACGAGGCTCACCTCGCCAAGACCGCACTGAGGGCGGAAGGCTTCGAGGATGCGTTTGTGGTGGCTTTTCAAGGAGAGAGCCAAATCCCCATGTCTGAAGCCCGAAAACGCTTGAACCTCCCGTCGCAGTGAACAAACTCCGACCAGAATTCAAGATTGGCATCCTCGTCGTGACGGGGCTTGTTTTGTTGGTCATCGGGGTGAACTACCTCAAGGGGTTCAACCTTTTTGCCCGGTCCAATTCGTACTACGCGGTCTATGACAACGTCTCCGGCTTGGCTGTCAGCAATCCCGTCATCATCAATGGCTACAAGGTCGGCCAAGTCCGTCGCATTGAATTCCTCAAAGGCGGGCAAGGAGAGCTGCTCGTTGAATTCGTGGTGGAACATCCCAACCTGTACTTCCCACTGAATTCTGTGGCGATGATCCACAGTTCAGACCTCTTGGGCACCAAGGCCATCCGCATTGACCGGGGAGACAGCCCCACGCTTGCCATGCCAGGCGACACCATTCTTGACAACGTCGAGGACGACATTGCGGCGCAGGTGGCCAAGCAAATTGAGCCCCTTCAGCGCAAAACCACGGACCTCATCAAAAGTGTGGAACGCGTCATTGTGGACATCGAAAGTGTCTTCAGTGAAGAAAACACAAGTCGGTTGCCAGCCCTGCTGAGCAGCGCACAGCAGATGGTGCAGTCGCTGGAAAACACCGCTGCGAATCTCGACAGCACGGTTGCGGAGAACAGAACAAGCTTCAACCAAGTGATGTCGAACGTCGCATCGCTCAGCGCCTCGCTGGAATCGACCAGCGGGGATTTGACCAACGCCATTCAAAACTTCTCGACGTTGAGCGACACGTTGTCGCGCATCGAGTTCGCCCAAACCATGGCCAAGGCCAACCAAGCACTCGAGGACGTCGGCGCCATCACACGCAAAATCGCTTCTGGAGAAGGCACCCTGGGGAAGCTGCTGGTGAGCGACAGCCTCCACGACGGATTGGTCGCGACCAACATCGAGCTGCAGCTGTTGTTGGACGACCTGCAAATGCATCCCTGGAAATACGTGCAGGTCAACTTGATTGGTCGCAAACAGAAGTCTGAATTCTCAAAGAAGGACCTGCAACGCCTCCGTGCAATCATTGAGGACGAACTTGAAACCCAAAACAACGGTTCCTCTTCCAACGACTAAGGCATGCTCGCACAACTCTTTTTCGCCGTTTGTGTTGCCGTCGGGGCAGGCTTGTTCGCCCGACGGGTTGCGTTCATTCGCAAGAACATCCTGATGGGTCAGGCCGTGGATCGATCGGACCGCGCGGCTGACCGATGGAAAGTGATGGCTCGAGTGGCCCTCGGACAAGGAAAAATGGTGACGCGTCCCGTCGCTGGGATCATGCACATTCTCATCTACGTCGGGTTTGTCGTCATCAACATTGAGTTGCTGGAGATCGTGATCGACGGACTCTTCGGCACCCACCGCGCCTTCGCTGGACTCGGCAGATTGTACAACGCGCTGATTGGAACGTTTGAGGTGCTCGCCGCCCTGGTGGTGCTGGCATGCGTGGTGTTTTTTGTGCGTCGCAACGGGATGGCTTTGGCGCGTTTCAAGTCGCCTGAGATGGGGGGCTGGCCCACCCTGGATGCCAACCTCATTTTGATTGCCGAGGTGCTGCTGATGTTTGCGTTCCTGAGCATGAACGCGGCCGACAGCATTGCGCAAGGACGCGGATTGGATCACTACATCGTGGCCGGTGCCTTCCCAGTGAGTCAATTTTTGGTTCCGCTTTACGAAGGGCTGTCTAACGCCGGTGTGGTGGGTGTGGAACGAGGGATGTGGTGGTTTCACATTTTGGGCATCCTCGCCTTCTTGGTCTACGTCACTTACTCCAAACACTTCCACATCCTGCTGGCTTTTCCCAACACGTACTACAGCGATTTGACGGAGCAAGGCGCCATGGACAACATGGCCGCGGTGAAGAAGGAAGTGGACTTGATGATGGACCCCAATGCGGATCCGTTTGCGGCGCCTGCACCTGATACCGACGCGGCGCCCGTGAAGTTTGGGGCCAAGGACGCGCCCGACCTCAGTTGGAAACAGCTCATGGAGGCGTACACCTGCACCGAGTGCGGCCGCTGCACGAGCGAATGCCCCGCCAACCAAACGGGCAAGCTCCTCTCTCCTCGCAAGATCATGATGGACACCCGCGACCGCATCGAGGAAATCGGGAAGCATCGTGACGCCAACGGCGGCGCTTGGGAAGGCGATGGCAAAACGTTGCTCGGGAGCTACATCACCGAAGAAGAACTTTGGGCGTGTACGTCTTGTCAAGCATGCGTGCAAGCCTGTCCCGTCAACATCTC
The DNA here is from genome assembly GCA_028141885.1 of Flavobacteriales bacterium. The sequence goes on from JAOIQU010000022.1 coordinate 9,568, forward strand.
CCCCATGGGCATTGTGCTTGACATGCGTCGCAGCCTGATCATGGAGGACAGCAAGTCGCCGGAGTCCATCACGACCATGTTCAACAACATTGAAAACAACGGCGCGCCTTGGGCTTTCCCTGCGACAAGTCGTGGCGATTGGACGAACGAATCCTGAATCATGAGCACTTTTCAAGTCCCGACGTTGGCGGAAATGACCGCCCAAGGCCAAGCCCCGGAAGTGTTGTTTTGGGTGGGGTGTGCAGGAAGCTTTGACGACCGTGCCAAGCGCATCACCAAAGCCATTGCCCGCATCCTTCACCACTGCGAGGTGCCGTTTGCAGTCCTCGGCGCCGAAGAAAGCTGCACAGGCGATCCCGCCAAGCGTGCCGGAAACGAGTTCCTATTCCAAATGCAGGCCGCACAGAACATTGCGGTGCTCAACGGTTACGAAGTGAAACGCATCATCACAGGCTGCCCCCACTGCTTCAACGTGCTCAAAAACGAATACCCCGAGCTGGGCGGCAACTACGAGGTGATGCACCACACGCAATTCATCCGGGACCTTATCGACCAAGGCCGACTCAAGGTGGCGGACGGCAACCCCTTCAAAGGACGCCGCATCACCTTCCACGACCCGTGCTACCTCGGGCGAGGCAACGGAGAATACGCGGCGCCACGTGACGTCCTGTCCACCCTCGACGCCGAGCTCGTTGAAATGCGCCGTTGCAAAAAGAACGGCCTGTGCTGCGGCGCGGGCGGCGCACAGATGTTCAAGGAAGCCGAGAAGGGCAACCGCGAAGTCAACCACGAACGCACGGACGACGTGCTCGATGTCAATCCCGCAATCGTCGCCACGGGTTGTCCATTCTGCAACACCATGATGACGGACGGCGTGAAGAACGCTGAGCGCGAGTCGTCCATCGACGTGAAAGACATTGCCGAGCTCATCGCAGAAGCAGCCGACCTCCTCCCCACTGCCTGAATTCACATTCAGGCACACCCCATTGACAGACCTCTCATTGAACCAACACCAAGATTTCAACCCCATGCTACTCGAAGGAAAAGTGGCCATCGTGACAGGAGCGTCACGAGGCATCGGAAAAGCCATTGCTGAACAGTTCATTGCCCAAGGCGCCAAAGTCGCGTTCACCTACCGCAGCTCTGCGGAAGCAGCGGCCGCATTGGAAAAAGAGTTGAGCGCTAGCGGAGGCACTGTCAAGGGGTTCCAGTCAGATGCGGCGAGCATGACAGATGCCGAGCGTTTGGTCGGCGAGGTGGTCGAGGCGTTTGGAACGGTGGACATTGTTATCAACAATGCAGGCATCACGGACGACACCCTGCTGATGCGCATGACTGAAGAGCAATGGGACCGCGTCATCAGGGTGAACCTCAAGAGCTGCTTCAACCTGACAAAGGCCGTCATGCGCACCATGCTCAAGGCACGTTCAGGCTCCATCGTCAACATCAGTTCTGTGGTTGGCGTCCAGGGCAATGTGGGCCAAGCCAACTACGCCGCATCCAAAGCAGGCATCCTCGGCTTCACCAAATCGGTGGCGCTTGAACTCGGCAGCCGCAACATCCGGTGCAACGCCATTGCCCCTGGATTCATCGAGACCGAAATGACTGCCAAGCTTGACGAAGACACCGTTCAAGGGTGGCGCGACGCCATTCCGCTGAAGCGCGGAGGCACGCCTGAAGATGTGGCCAACCTCTGTGTCTTTTTGGCCAGCGACATGAGCGCTTACATCACAGGCCAAACCCTCAACGTCGACGGCGGCATGATCACCGCCTGATCACCCACTGAACACCTCGCAACGTCGTCATGGACGCCTCCAACCTGATTGTGCAAGCTGAACCATGGCAATGGTTGGCCCTGTCTGGCGTGGCGTTGGGCCTGACGGCCTTGCTTTACGGCTGGGGAACGCAGCGACCGACGCCGACCTGGCTTCTGGCCCTATTGAGGCTGGGAGTGCTGGGCATTTTGGGCTTCCTTTTGCTCAACCCGATGCTGCGAAGCACCACAGAAACGCGGGAAGCTCCCGTGTTGCCAATTCTGGTGGACGGCACGTCGTCCCAGTGGCTGGGTCCCGACAGCACCGTGCGAAGAGATGCCTTGAACACACTGGTTGCAGACTTGCCCAACTGGGGTGCCGATGCAGACTGGAAGGTGGAGTTGTTCCGCTTTGACCGGAAGGTTCAACGTTTGTCCGAGGACAATTGGTCGCCCGACGGCAAGCGCACGGATTTGGGCTCTGCATTTGAGTCGATTCGCGACCGGTTTGTGCATCGCAATGTCCCCGCGGTGGTCGTGGTCACCGACGGGCGGACCAACCGTGGTCCCAATCCCGAATTCACCGCGGAACGTCTTGGTGTGCCCCACCTCTTCGTGGGCACGGGAGACACCGCTGCGGTGGCCGACCTCGAATTGTCCACGTTGCGGACCAACGACGTCGCCTACCTCGGCAATGCCTTCCCCGTGGAAGTGACGGCCCAAGCACGTGGCGCAGAGGGCGTGCCCTTGGTATTGAAGCTGACGTCTGGGAGCACCACCTTGGCAACTACCACTTGGGTGCCTCAAAACAACCTGAGCAGCACGCAATGGACCGTGCAACTCGACGCAGACAAGGCTGGCCCCATGCCGCTGTCCGCCTCCATTGCCCCCCTTGAAACTTGGGGGAAGACTGAAGTCACATTGCGCAACAACACCAACAGCGCGACGATTGAAGTGCTGGAAAGCAGGCGTCAAATTTTGATGGTTGCCCAAGCCCCCCATCCCGATTTGGCGGCGTTGCGCTTGGCGATGGAGACCAATGCGCAACAAGAGACGGCTGTGCTTTGGGCAGACGAACTCTCAGAAGTCACGCCCCTTCCTGACCACGACGTCCTCTTGTTGCATCACGTCGACCCCTCCGCCCTTCCTCAGGGGATGCTCGACATGGCCATGTCGACACGGGCGCTCTGGTTCCTTGGCGCAGCTTCGACAGCATGGAACCGATGGCCCGTTGATGTCATCGGCTTCCAGCACGACGCTGAACCCTTGGTAACCGAAGCGCAAGGCCAAACCGCGGATGCATTTGAGCCCTTCCCCCTGCCCCCTGAATTGGGCCGCATGACCGCCTTGTGGCCTCCTCTTGCTTGCCCCACTGGAGATTACCAAACCACCCCGTCGCTTGTGTCAGCCCTCAAGCAACGCGTGGGTCCTGTGAGCACCGAATGGCCTTTGTGGTCGGTCCGTGAGGGCACTCGGCAAAGGGTGGCGGTCACTTTGGGTGAGGGCCTGTGGCGATGGCGCATGCAAGATTTGGTCCGCCACGATGGCCAAAGCCAAGCGTTCGACGATTTGGTCAATCGCACGGTGCAATACCTCAGCAGCCGAGACGACATCCAACGCCTTCGTGTGGACATGCCTGAGCGGTTGGACGAAGACATCCGTTGTCAGCCTGTTGCGGAAGTCTATGACGTGTCGTTGTCCCCCACCCTGGAAGCCGAAGTGACCCTTGAACTGACTCCGCTCAACGGACCAAGCACAACCCATCGTTTTGTCGAACAACCCCAAAGTCAGCGATTCGAACTGGACCTTGGGACGTTGCTGCCTGGCATCTACAATTGGGTGGCCACAAGCACCCAATCGGGCAAAAACTTGTCTCAAAGAGGCACCTTGATTGTGAATGCGGTGCAAGCCGAAGCCAGCTTGGCGCCCGCCAACCATGGCCTGCTCCGCAGACTGGCAGACAACACCGAAGGCGCTTTCCTAGGCACCCTCGGCGCTCCAGGCGACGTTGGGGCACTGAAGGAAGCTTGGGGTGCGTTTGGCCGATCCGTGAACGCCCAGGATGTCGTGCACACCTCGACGGAACGCTTGCCATTGCATGCCCAAATTTGGTTGCTCCTCGTGATGCTTGGGTTGCTCACTTCGGAATGGGCCATTCGCCGCTTGGGCGGCGGTCGATGAGCGATTCCGGCTCGGGGCAATTATCTTGGTCGCATGAACATGTCTGCTTCCCCTGAAGACCGCCGAAGATTGCGCGGCATTTTGTTTGCCTTGGTCGTTTTGCTCCCGGTCTTCATGCTCTGGGGCTCCTTGACCGTGACTGTCCCCTCCGGACATGCGGGTTTGACCTTCCACACGTTTGGAGAAGGGGTCGACCCCAACGAGGCACCTTTGAAAAGCGGCTTTCACTTCAAGGCACCGTGGAACAAGGTGTACGAATACGAAATCCGTCAAACGGAGCAAATGGAAGCGCTGGAGGTGCTCAGTTCCAACTTGCTCAAGATCAACATGGACATGACCGTGTTCACACAGCCCCAGTACGAGAATTTGGGCCGCCTGGAGATCGAGCGTGGACGGAACTACGAGGAAAAGGTGATTCGCCCTGCCATGCGTTCTGTCGCGCGTGAGGTCATTGCCAAATACCTTCCAGAGGAGTTCAACACGACCAAGCGCGAGCAGATCCAATTGGAAATCAAAAACCAACTGGCGAACAAATTGGCTGAAAACTACATCCAGCTCAACGACGTCTTGATCCGCAACATCCAACTCCCCACCACGCTTGAACAAGCCATTGAGCGGAAGCTGCAGCAAGAACAAGAGTCCTTGGAATACGAGTTTCGCCTCGAAAAGGCCCAAAAAGAAGCCGACCGCCTTCGGATCGAAGCGGCGGGCATCCGCGACTTTGAAGAAATCATTTCAAAAGGGTTGAGCGACAAACTCCTCAAATGGAAAGGCATCGAGGCCACCAAGGAAATTGCAAAAAGCAACAACACCAAGATTGTCGTCGTCGGAGGCGGAGACGACGGGTTGCCCCTCATCTTGGGCGACAACTGAGTTGAGCCCCAGTCAATACACAAAAAAGGCGCCATATGAGGCGTCTTTTTTGTGGCCTCATGTTTCCCAAAATGCAAACGACCCGCCTCAAGGCAGGTCGTTTTGCATTGCGTGAGCCTCGCTCACCGTCGGGACATCACTTCGCTTGAAGCACCCCGAGCTCCTCACCACGCTTCATGGCAGCGAGCACGCCGATCTTGCTGATGGTGCGAATCGCTTTCGCAGAAACACGCAACGTTACCCAGCGGTCTTCTTCAGGAATGTAGAAGCGCTTGCGCTGAAGGTTGGGGTAGAAACGACGCTTTGTCTTACGCTGAGAGTGCGAAACGTTGTTTCCCACCATCACTTTCTTCCCGGTAATTTCACAGACGCGGCTCATGGCTCTAATTTTTAGGACTGCAAAGAAACAACTTTTTGGTCATTCATCCAACCCTTTGCCCCCTCCTTCTCTCAACGATTCGTGGAGGTGCGTCAAAATGCGTCGGGAGGCCCGCTCCACGATTCGTTCGCGCTGATGGCCAAAGCGGTGGCACCATGCCTGAACGCCGTTCGGTCCAGCCACAGCCATCCACACCATGCCCACAGGCTTTTCTGGGGTTCCTCCTGACGGCCCCGCCACGCCAGACGTCGCCATGGCCCAGTCCGTCCCCAAAGTCGTCCGTGCCCCGAGGGCCATGGCTTTGACCACGACTTCACTGACGGCGCCGTGAATCTGGAGGTCCTTTTCAGAGACCCCGAGTTGGCGCACTTTCACAGCGTTGTCGTACGCCACAATGCCTCCCCAAAACGCGGCACTGGCGCCGGGTACCGACGTCAACATCGACGCCACTTTGCCCCCCGTGCATGACTCGGCCGTGCCCACCGTTTCGCCGCGCTGGGCCAACCGGCTGAGCACCGCCTCCGGCAACCCCGAATTGCCTCGTCCAATGACGTGGTCACCGGCAAGCGCCACGAAGGCATCTCCTTCTTCCCGCAACAAGGCCTCCAGGGACTCTCGGTCCTCCGCGGGGCCTTGCACCCCGAGCCGGACTTTGACCTGACCAGGCGAAGGGAGGTACGCGAGGGTCACCCCTTTGCCAGGCAACGCGTCTTCCCATTTGGCCACGAGAGCCGCAAGCGAGGACTCGCCAATTCCTGCAGTCACGATGGTTTCGTACAGCGTGGTCGGGAGGGTGAAATGGCTCCGGAGCTTGGGGAGCACCTCAGCACGCATCAGGCCTTCCATCTCGTAGGGCACCCCGGGCATGCTGACCACCACCTTGCCTCCAGGGCGGTCAAACCACATGCCTGAAGCCGTTCCCAATGGGTTGGGCAACACCGTGCAATCCTTCGGAAGCATGGCTTGCAGTCGGTTCACTTCCAAAAATGGCACGTTGCGCGATTCGAACCAAGCTTGGATCTTTTGGGCGATGTCTTCGTGCATGACCAACTCGGTCCCAAAGTGCGAAGCGAGCACGTGCTTGGTCAAGTCGTCTTTGGTCGGACCGAGCCCGCCTGTGACGAGCACCAAGTCTGCGAGTTCCAGACCCCGGTCTATTTCTCGTCGAATGTCATCCGGGTTGTCGGAAATCGTCACCACGCCAGAGACGCGCCAACCATCCTCTGTGAGGCTCTGTCCCATCCAAGCGGCGTTGGTGTTGACCGTTTGGCCAATCAACAACTCATCCCCGATGGACAGAAGGTGAACGCGCATGGGTCAGGCGTTGGCAGGCAACGTGGCCAAAACCGTTTCTCGCCCCTTGACCTTTTGCTCCAAACCAACGTGAATGTCTGAGCCCAGAGGCAAAAACACATCTATCCGCGAACCAAATTTGATGAACCCCACCTCTTCACCGAGCTCCACTTGTTGTCCTGGCTCGATGTACCAACGAATGCGCCGAGCAACCGCACCTGCGATTTGACGGAACAGCACAGGTCCTCGAGCTCCATTGATGACGAGGGTGGTGCGTTCGTTTTCGGTGCTGCTTTTGGGGTGCCAGGCCACGAGATACTTGCCAGGATGGTAGTTGGCATGGGTCACTACCCCCGCCATGGGCGCCCACTGCGCATGCACATTCAATGGACTCATGAAAATGCTGACTTGAATGCGCTTGTCCCCAAACACTTCAGACTCCTCCACCTCTTCGATGACCACAACCTTGCCGTCTGAGGGACACAGGATTTGGCCTTCTTCTGCGACAGGCACCCGCTTGGGAATGCGGAAAAATTGGGCGATCAACACCACGTCCAACAAACCGAGCACACCCACGAGTTGAACCAACCAAGTCTCGGCTTCCAGCCAGAAAAGCAGTCCGACAGCCACAAGAGCCGAGCTCGCGGCGAAGCTCACCAATCCGTAACCTTCTCTGTGCAACGTCATCCTTCAGGTGTTTTTAGGGTGCGAAAATGCACCAAAGAATCGCATAGACGGGTGCGGCGAACAAAAATCCGTCAAACCTGTCCATGATGCCGCCATGTCCTGGCAACAAGGAACCTGAATCTTTCATGTTTCGGCGGCGCTTCCATGCGCTCTGGGTCAAATCCCCGGCCGTCGAGAGTGCGCCCATCAGTCCACCCAACCACGCCCACTCCCATCCCAAACTCAGGCCCGCCACGAGTGCGGACGCCACGACCCCTCCAACGGTGCCTTCCCAGGATTTGCCGGGCGATACCGACGGCCAAAGTTTGTGCTTGCCCAACGGCTTGCCCACCACAAATGCCCCTGTGTCGTTCGCCCAAATCATCCAGAGGAAACTCAAGATCGGCCATGGGTCATAGGGCTCTGCCTCTCCCAGCCAAACCAACGCAGCCAAAGCTGGAACAGGAAAGAACCAAAGCAAAGCTTTAGGCCAACGTGTTGACACTCCCTCAGGGGCTTTGAACCATTCTGACCAAGCAAGTGCTGCCACCAAGGCCCACAACATGGCATTGCTCCATGCGGACCAAATCACCGCCCCCATCACGACCCCCACAAAGGCAATGCCGGTCAGGCCTCTTGTCACCCATTCGTTTCCCACGCGAGCACTCATCCTTCCAAGGCATTGAGCCACACGGCCGCTGGCTCGGCGTGTTCCTCGGGCACCCAAATTTCGACAGGCCTCGTTGCGAAGCACATGCCCACGTAACTCGAATCTTGCTTGTTCACCACGACTGCAGGAATCCCTGCGGCTTCCATGCCACTCTGAAGCAGCGGAGCGAGGTTGGCGTCAGGACATGTTGTCGCGAGCACCCAGCCTTTCATTCCTCAGATTTGGGTGCTTCAGAAGCGCTGTCATCCTCAGCCTGAGGCTCCTCGGCGGGCTCAGCAATCGCAGGAGTGGCAGAGGCAAAGGGACGTTCGCCCAAGATGCGTTGCACGTCTTCCTTGAAGATGACTTCGTTGTCCAACAGGGACTGGGCCAACGCCTCAAGCTTCTCCTGATTCTCGGCGAGGATGTCCTTCGCCCGAGCGTAAGCCCGCTCGATGACCGCACTGACCTCCTCGTCAATGATCCGCGCCGTTTCCTCGCTGTAAGGCTTGGTAAAAGAATTTTCACCCCTGCTGTCATAGTAGCTGCGGTTGCCAATGCGCTCGTTGAGTCCGTAAACAGAGACCATTGCGTAGGCTTGCTTGGTGACCTTCTCGAGGTCGCTGAGGGCGCCTGTTGAAATTTTACCAAAGATGATTTCCTCCGCAGCACGGCCACCAAGGGCGGCACACATCTCATCAAAGATTTGCTCTGTGGTGGTGATGGCTCGCTCTTCAGGCAAATACCAAGCAGCGCCGAGGCTTTGGCCGCGGGGAACGATGCTGACTTTCACCAGCGGCGACGCAAATTCCACCAACCAACTGACCACGGCGTGGCCAGCCTCGTGGAAGGCAATCGTGTTCTTTTCGTGGTCGGTGATGATCTTGGTGCGCTTTTCGAGACCTCCAATGATGCGGTCGACCGCATCCAGAAAGTCTTGGTGAGACACCAGTTTTCTGTCCTTACGCGCCGCGAACAAAGCGGCCTCATTGCAGACGTTCGCGATGTCGGCACCGCTGAATCCAGGGGTTTGCTTGGACAAGAAATCCACGTCGACGGAACTGTCGGTTTTGATGGGCCTGAGGTGCACGTCAAAAATGGACTTTCGCTCATTGACATCCGGCATGTCCACGTAAATCTGACGGTCGAATCGTCCAGCGCGCATCAAGGCCTTGTCCAGAATGTCCGCTCGGTTCGTGGCCGCCAAAATGATGACACCGCTGTTGGTGCCGAAGCCATCCATCTCCGTCAGCAATTGGTTGAGCGTGTTTTCCCGCTCGTCGTTGGACCCAAAATTGGCGTTCTTGCCACGGGCGCGTCCAATCGCGTCGATTTCATCGATGAAGATGATCGCCGGCGACTTTTCCTTGGCTTGTTTGAAAAGGTCGCGAACCCGGGAGGCCCCGACGCCGACGAACATCTCCACAAAGTCCGATCCACTCAAACTGAAGAATGGCACTTGGGCCTCTCCAGCGACGGCTTTCGCCAACAGCGTTTTGCCTGTCCCTGGAGATCCAACAAGCAGAGCTCCTTTGGGTATTTTCGCACCGAGCTCCGTGTACTTTTCCGGGTTTTTCAGGAAATCGACGATTTCTTGAAGTTCTTCCTTGGCACCGTCCACACCGGCCACGTCTTTGAACGTTACGTTGGTTCCCTCTCCGTTCTCGAACACCTGGGCTTTGGACTTGCCGATGTTGAAGATTTGTCCTCCACCAGGCGCACCTCCGCCCAATCGGCGCATCAAGAACATCCAAACCACCACCATGAGCCCCAGGAAAATCACCCAGGACAAAATCTGACCGCCCCATTCGTTGGGAGGATCAAAGCGCAGGTCGAATCCATGTTGCTCCTGGAGTTCTTTGAGGTCCGTTTGATACGCATCGCCTTCGGGAATGTTCATGGTCGCATCCGACCCGGCGTACAAGGCCTGAAGCAACTGCGGCTCAGCCTGGTCGCCCAACAAACTGTCCCGTACTTCTTTGGTGAAGAACACACTCGCAGTGTGCCCGTTGTGGGTGACTTTGGCAATCTGACCCGCTTCAGCCATTTCCTTGAATTCCGGCCAATGGATTCGCTTTTGTCCACTCGATTCTCCCAACATGACCATCGCCAACAGGAACACGGCCACGATGGCATAGACCCAGTAGAAATTGAGGTTTTTGCCTGGCTTGTTGCCCCCAGAAGGTGGCGCTTTTTTGGGTTGCTTCTCTTCCATGCTGTTCAATTCGAAGTGTGGTGTCGGGCGGGAGCATCTCCCCACAGTTCCTCCAACGCATAGTGCGCTCGAGCCTCGCTGTGAAAGATGTGCACGACCACATCGCTGTAGTCGAGGATGACCCACTCTCCTCCTCTCAAACCATGAACCCCCCATGGACGTTCATTCAAAGTTTGAGAAGTTGCTTGTTCGACTGAGCGCGCAAGAGCTTCAACTTGGGTACGACTGGACGCAGACGCCACGACAAACGTCGCAGCGATGGCGTGCGTCAATGGACGCAAATCCAACGAAACAATGTCTTGAGCCTTGACGGCTTCCAAGCCTTGGATCACCACTTGTTCCAGGGCTTCTGTAGGGGGAGGTGTGATTGAATTCATCCGTGCTTCCGCAGTTTCAAAGGTACTACTTTTGAAGGGGTTCCCGTGAAGACGACGCCGCGCCGCTTCCCAAGGAAAGCCAAACAGTCATCCATGCCGTTCATCCATCACCACCGCCCAGACGTGCCCAGCACAAACCAATGGGCCATGGACTGGTTGAAAAGCGAAGGTCCGCACCGTCCCATCCTGTTCACTGCGGACCACCAAACCGAAGGCAAAGGTCAACGAGAGCGCCAATGGCACTCGGAACGAGGTCGAGATGTGGTCATGAGCCTGGTCCTGCCTGTGCAACCCCATTGGACGCCTGCTTCCTTGAACAAGCGCGTGGCGTTGACCGTTCGCTCAACCTTGCTTGAGGCTCTTCCCGGGGCCATGAACGAACGATCTGTGCTTGTGAAATGGCCCAACGACGTGTTGATTTGGCATGGTGCTGGTCACTACAAAGTGGGGGGCATTCTGGTGGAGAATGTGTGGCGCGGCTCAGCTTGGTCTCATGTAGTGATCGGCATCGGCGTCAACGTTCAATCCAGGAGACTGACCCAACCCTATCGCGCCATCAGTTTGTCGGACGCATGGCAATCATCCGTGACGCCTCATGTCCTTGTTGAACAACTTGCCAAACGTCTCATTCAAGATCTCCATCAACCCTTCGCCGGCTTGGACGCCGACTATCACCACGCGTTGTTCGCACTCAACGAAACGCGGCCATTTGTGGTCGGAGGACGCACCCATGAAGGCCGACTGACCGCCGTTGACGCTCAGGGGACAGGCCAATTCTCTTGGAATCCTGATGAAAATGCGGCTCCGCCACCTCCCAATCGGCTCACATCTTCAGAAGTCCAATGGTGTTGGCCGACCTGACGTCCGCAACACCAGAGCCGTTTGATCAGTACCGCGCTTGCAGGGTTTGCGCCATTTGGGCAAAAAGCCCCTTCAACGCGGGCTCAACCATCATTTTGGTGAATGGATTGAGGTCCGCATCGCAGCCCACTTGACACGTGGAACCCTCGCCTTTGGGCTTGACGTTGACTTCCAAGTTGAATTTGACTGGAGTGGGGGCTTGCGTCACCAACGTCAACACCGTGCCTGTCGTTGCGCTGTTGTCCGACGTCCTGAGCAAATGAATGGCCACACCGCCGGTCACTTTGAACGTGCAGGTGTCCCCTTCCGAGGAGAAATCGCTCACGGGTCCAGCGCCCAACAACTCTCCAAACGTATTCCAATCCTGAAAATCGCGAGCCACCAATTCAGGCGCCGCTGACAATGCCACCACAGGCGATTCAATGCGAGTCATGATTTGGATTGTTGTTCACTCCAAGCAACCGGATCTGCCGACCACGCCTCCAACAACGAGGCTTGATCTTGGGTGACGTAGCCTTCCGAAAGGGCTTGCTCTAGCATCGTGGGGTAATCTGTCAACACTTCAAACGCGCATTTCGAGTCTTCAAATCGGGTCACAGAATCTTCGAACCCATATGAGAAAATGGCGACAAGGCCCTTGACCTCAAGGTTGGCTTCCCTCAGGGCAGCGACTGCATTTAAACTGCTTTTTCCAGTTGAAATCAAATCCTCCACGACCACGACGTTGCGCATGGTGTCGAGGTCTCCCTCCACTTGTTGACCCGTGCCATGCGATTTGGCTGAACTGCGGACATAGCAAAAGGGCACTCCCATTTCTTGGGCCACAAGGGCTCCAAGGGCAATGCCTCCTGTCGCCACACCCGCGATGCCGTCAGGCTTGCCAAACCGGTTTTCGATCAACTCGTTGGTCAATTGACGAACAAATGTGCGAACCGCAGGATGAGACAAGATCTTTCGATTGTCGCAGTAAATGGGGGACAACCTACCGCTGGCCCAGGTGAAAGGATCGTTTGGACGGAGCTGGATGGCTTTGATGCGCAGCAAGAATTCCGCTACCTTTCGGCGTTGATCGGACTCAATGGTCATGCCGCAAAGCTACGATGTATTCATGCTGAATCGAAGGGTGAAATTTCGCCCTGTCCTCGCGGGAAACGCGGGAGAAATTGGCATGGACGCTGGCCAATCCATCCACATGGTCGACCCTCCCAAGGAGATGCTGCGCGACTTGCCCAACGCACTCAAACAGCACCCTGACTTGACCGAAGTGCTCATCGAATCCTCAGACCTCGAGGCCACCTGGATGACGTTCTGTTCAGGGTACCATGAATTGGCCGCTGCGGGCGGCGTGGTGAAAGATGCCGAAGGACACATTTTGTGGATCCAACGGAATGGGAAATGGGATTTACCCAAGGGCAAGCTGGAACACGGTGAAAGCCTGGAGGACGCCGCGATTCGCGAAGTTTTCGAAGAGACTGGAATCGAAAATGTCACCATCACAGGTGAAGCCTTCAACACCTTCCACACGTACGAAGCAGGAGGTGTGATCCACTTGAAATCCACGTTTTGGTATCCCATGCGTCACGACGGCATCCAGACGCGAGGCTGTCCGCAAGCCATTGAAGGCATCACCGATGTCACGTGGCTCATGCCTCCGTTTTCTGAGGAGGTCTTGACAAAGACGTTCGGAAGCATCAAGGTGGTGCTGGACGAGCTCATTTGATCCCCATACACCAGACAGAATCGGACGCAAGACGCGTCAACGAACTGTAATTTGCCAGCGTTTGAGCTGGGCGAAAAGGCCATTGCTCGGTAGAGGCGCGTGGTGGCTTTGAATTTCACCATCAGGTCGCACCACAACCACCTGAGGGACGCCTGTCAAATCCAATCGATCCCACCAACTCGGATTTCGACCAACCCAACGCAATCGTTCACGAGTGCTTTGTCGCTGCGAAAGAGTGTTTGCCCAGCCTTCCTCTGAAGCATCGACGGACAACACCCCCCACGTCACGCCTCTTAGTGCCTGGTTGTCCATCCAGTTTCTCAGCAAGGCCCACTCGCGCAGACCTGCGATGGATCCGGAGCGCACCACAAGCCAGACGCACCATTGATCGTCTCCAGCCCATGCGGTGGAGAGCTCGCCGCTTGGTGTCATCCAACGCTCGTCTCCCCAGGCTTGCGCAGTGAGGACGTAATCCTTGTCCAATTCATGTTGGCGTCGAAGTTGCGCGACGTCACAATCGTCGGTCCATCGAAGCTCCCACCAAGACTCCGCCCACCGGGACCAAGATTCATTCGTTCCCATCCACATCGCCACGTGCAACTCGTCCAACGACCATCCAGTGACCGATCGCAAGCTGTCCACGTCACCTGTGGCCACCCACGAACGCCACGGAAGACGTTCCTCTTCAAGCGAATTCCACCACACGTCATGCGTCATCGCCCAAACGCTGCACCAACCGGGTGACCTCAGTCGCGCCTTCCACGACCTGCTGTCTTGAGAAGCGGCACGCCACCTTTTCAGCACTTCTCCTTCTGCCCGGGATCCCAAGCTCATCCTCCAGCTTCGAATCGACGCTTCCATCAAATCCCCCCACAGGGTGTGGGCTGGCACCGTCAAAAACCGTTGAAGGACAGAGTCTGACATGGCCAGCGATTCGGCAAGCCGATCTGCCGCTTCTGCTTTTTCCTCAAGATTGCCCCCAACCGCACCTGTGACCATCAACTGATCCAAATCAAGCGAATCAAGCGTGTACTGCGACCACCGATCCAACCTCGCGAGTTGCGAGCCGGGATGATTGGCTGGATAGATGACATCTGCAGGATTCCCCCTGAGTCCAGCAATGGGCTCATTGGGCCAAATCAACGTCAAGGAATCGATGCCAGCACTCCCATTCCAACCTTCCACCACCACAGTCCACGACCACGGCAGCGCCTCCAAATTGTACACCCCATCGGCGACTTGAGGCCACTGACACCAGCCGGCACTGTCCACCACCAAAACCTCACTTTGGACCGCATCGCGCGTGACCCCATCCAACCACGAACTCACATGAAGCACAATGCCTGCGAGTTCATTTTGGCTGGCCGGTTCGCCTTGCTCATCCACCCATCGGATGACCACATCGGTTTGGGCAAACATGCCGCCGCTGACCAAGAACCACAGCGTGACAAGCGCCAACCAAGACGCCTTGTTCTTCATGGTTTGAGCCATGGCAATGTGGCCTTTGGGACAAATGACGACACGTCCCCTCCGTGGTGCAGGACATCGCGCACCACAGTGGAATGAATGGCGGCATGTTGAGGGTCTGTCAGCAAAATCACGGTGTCCAAATGCGGGTGCATGGCACGTGTCATTTGGGCAATGGTTTGTTCGTAGCTCAAATCGACCCCATTTCTCACCCCACGCAACAGGAAGTTTGCGCCTTGAGCTTTCGCAAAGTCGGCGGTCAGCCCTTCAAAGGAGGCCACCTCGACGGTTGGACAATCTTCAAACGTGACGGAGAGCATCTCCACACGATCCCCAATCGTGAACATGCCTTTTTTGGAGCTGTGTCGCCCCACGGCCACGACAATCTTGTCGAACAAAGGAATGGCCCTCCGAACCACATCTTCATGCCCCTTTGTCACGGGATCAAACGAACCTGGGAAAATCGCTACACGCATTCAGTCGAAGTTAAACAAACTGAAGTGGACGTGCCCATACTTCCTCGAAAGCATGTGGCCTTCTTGATTTGAAACGTCCACCCGCTCCCCGTGCTCCAAAATGAACCAACCTCCAGAAGCCAGCACGCCACTTTCCCGCACAACTTCAGGCAGACTGGTCAATCTCGGCATGTCGTAAGGCGGATCTGCAAACACCAGGTCAAATTGAGTCAGCGGCTTGTTCAAGAACGTCCAAACGTCTGCACACACGGTGTGCAAATCGTCGCTTCCCAGCTGGGCGGCTTGGGCCATGGCAAATCGGCACGCCTTGGGCGCTTTTTCAAC